>JAPYSZ010000008.1:0-10779 GCA_029941645.1 Candidatus Poseidoniia archaeon | reverse complement strand
AATTTAAAAAACCCCCTTCGTTAGCAGACCATGAAGCACATAGTGTCCATAGAAGATTTAGACAATAAAAGCATCATGGGCATTTTGAAACGTGCAAAGGAATTGTTACCTGTTGCAAAAGGAAATAAAAAATCGAAAACATTGGACGGGAAAATACTGGCAACATGCTTTTTTGAACCTTCAACAAGAACCAGATTATCCTTCGAAAGTGCAATGCAAAGATTAGGAGGAAGTTGTATTGGTTTTGCAGATCCCTCAGCAACATCACACCTGAAAGGTGAAACGTTGTCAGACGCAATAAGAATGGTTGCCGGATACTCAGATGCAGTAGTGCTTAGACATCCTCGAGAAGGCGCGGCAAAATTAGCTTCAGAAGTTTCAGAAGTACCGATAATTAATGGAGGGGATGGAGCTGGACAGCATCCAACACAAACACTCTTAGATTTGTTTACCATTAAGGATGAAATTGGTAAATTAGAGGGACTAAAAGTTGGAATGCTAGGTGACCTTAGATACGGAAGAACCGTCCATTCTCTTTCACAGGCTCTTAATCGTTTTAATACTAAATTTTTCTTTATCTCTCCAAAAAGTCTAGCAATGCCTGAACACGTTACTGATGTGTTAGACAGTCATTGGTCAACACATGAGAATTTGAAGGAAGTGCTTGGTGATTTAGATGTACTCTATGTAACAAGAATTCAAAAGGAAAGATTCCCTGATTTAGAAGATTACAAGAAAGTAGCTGGCGCCTATAAAATCAACGCAGAATTGTTGAAAAATGCAAAGTCTAAAATGAAAATACTACATCCTTTACCAAGAGTTGATGAAATTTCAACGGATGTTGACGAGACGAAACATGCCGCATACTTTAGGCAAGCCTTCAATGGAGTGCCTGTAAGGATGGCCTTACTAGAGAAATTGATTGGAGCAAAGAAGTGAGCGAGAATTTATTGAAGGTACAACCTATTCGAAATGGAACTGTTATAGATCATATTAGGGCGGGAAGAGGAAGAAAAATTTTAGATATTCTAGGATTAAGTAAAAGCGGAACCACAATAAGTTTACTAGTAAACGTTCAAAGCAAGAAACAAAAGCGTAAGGATATGATTAAAGTTGAAGATCGTGAACTAGATGAAAACGAAATAGAAAAATTGGCTCTACTATCGCCAAATGCAAGAGTAAATATAATTCGTAACTACGCTGTTGCAGAGAAAAAGGAGGTAAAAATCCCCTCTTTCATATCAAGTATAGTCCATTGTCCAAATGAAAATTGTATAAGTAACAATGAAAGAGGTGTTTCAAGCAATTTTAAACTCATAGATGAAGAAACACACCAAATCCAATGTACCTATTGTGGACGTAAAATAGAAGAAGATAAACTAAATTTTCTTTAGAGTGTTACTATCGTACCTGCATTTCCATCTAAAGCTTGCATGACACTTGAAATCGATGTGATTATAGTAGTCTGGTTCTTTGATTTAACAAAATTAAGAGCGGCTTGGACCTTAGGGCCCATTGAACCTGAAGGAAATTCACCATCATCATAATATTTGCGTAATGTAGCTGTATTAATTTTACCTATTGAATCTTTATTAGGGCCAATCCAAACGTTTTCGACGTCTGTTGCTATGATTAAGTGAGTGGCATTCAACTCTTTTGCTAAAATACTTGAAACTAGATCCTTGTCAATTACACCCTCGACTCCCTGCCATCCATCCGAATTATAAATTACGGGAGTTCCCCCACCTCCTGCAGTTATACAAAGAATTCTATTCTCAAATAGTGAACGCATTATTTCTAATTCAATAACCTCTTTTGGCTTTGGTGAGGGGACCATTCGACGGACACCTTTTTCTCTCTGTGTCAAGGTCCAACCCTTTGAAATTAAATTTTCTTTTTCATCAACGTTGAACCAAGGGCCTACAGGCTTACTTGGATTTTTGAGGGACGGATCCTTAGAATCTACTCTGACCTGTGTAAGCATAGTCATTATTTCCCGTTCACCTTTATTTTTCTTCACTATATTTCTAAGAGTACGCTCAAGAAGATAACCTATTCCACCTTGAGTATCTGAAACGAGATAATCTAACGGTCTATGTGGAGTTTGCGGAATTCCTGCTTCAGCCCGTAATAGTGCATTACCGACCTGAGGACCATTACCATGGGTTAACAATAATTTTTCTCTGCTTAGTAAAAGTGGAAGGATATTTGAAAGAGATTCAAAAGCCCTAAGTGATTGGGATTCTACAGTTCCATCATCGCCTGACTGAAGGAGTGCGTTGCCTCCAATAGCCAAAACAATTCGCATCAAAACCTGTCGTCAAGCTCTCCTGATTTAATGGATGCCTGAATCTCTTTGGGATCCTTGCTTTCACAAGTAAGACCCATTGATTTAGCAACGCCAAGAATTTCTGATGTCATAGCTTTAATGTCACCCCCAGTCAAACCAGGGCCCTTTTGCTTAGCAACTTTGATTGCTTTTTCTAGTGGTAAATCTGCTGCTACAACCGTTCCTGCCTCTCCTGAACCTTTCTTAATTGCTAAAATCTGTTTGATAAGTGAAGATGCAGGTGGTGTTCCAACTTCAATCGTAAAACTCTTATCATCTCCAACTTTAACTTTGACCGGTACCTGCATGCCTTCCATATCTTTAGTACGTGAATTAATTTGATTAATCACTTCCTTAACATTTACTCCTGAAGGTCCTAATGCAGGGCCCAAAGGAGGACCTGCAGATGCTTTGCCTGCATTTACTAATGCTTCCACTGTTTCTCCCATTAATTAACCTCTTTTTCTAAAACGCGAACATGGTCGCCGCGAACTGTGATTGGTATTGGCACCATAGCTTCGAATAACTCAACTGTAACTTCTTCCTTTGATTGATCAATACGTTGAACTCTGGCTTTTTCACCCTTGAATGGGCCAGCAATAACTTCAACAATATTTCCTTCTTCAATTCCTGAAACAGCAGGTGGTGGTGTCAAATGAGGCCTTAATTCCTCAAGACTAGTTGTTCCAAAAGTATCTGGTTCTTTTGAACGACCATATCCCTTACCTCTATTCATCACCATACCTCTAGCATGTGTTAAACCTTTGAGATTATCACGGAGAGCCTCAGGACTATTTGTTTCCACGAAAATATATCCTCGTAATTTAGAGGGTGCTAGAATAGAAAATATTGGTGCTCCACTTCTTCTTACTCTATCTGCCAACCTTTCACTAGCTGTTCGTTCGTGCCCTATTTGGGATTTCATCGTGTAGATTTGAATATCTGATGACGGTGCGTCAGAAACTCCATCTTCACTCGCTACTTCTTCTTCTTCTTCAATGAATTTTGCCATTTTCCTAAATTCCTAATAAATCTGATATAACAGGAGGTGCTTTTAACCATATATAATAGACGATAAAACCAATTGCACCTACAATTGCAATACCTATCCCTACAACCCATGAACTTTTAACGAATTCATCTGCAGTAGGCTTACGGGCTAACCGTAAAACGCGGCCATACTGTCCTCTACCAATTCGCCTGAATCGTTCCTCAAACTTGTTTTGCGTTTGCCAGATTTTTTCGATGAAACTCATGGCTATTGTACAAATTCTATTCCGTATCTACTTTGCAACCCGTCATCTACTCCCGACGATGGTCCCAATATCTGAGGGGACTTAACACCAGTAACTACGAGCATCACTCGTATTTGATGCTCGAGAGTAGAATCTATCGAAGCTCCCCAAATGATTCGGGCATCTTTATTAATCTTACTATGTACTTCTTTAACAACTTCATGGGCTTCGTGGAGGGTCATATCATCTCCACCGGTAACATTTACAAGTGCCCCTTCAGACTCTCCAATGTCTATCTCCAACAAAGGTGATGTTAGTGCTGCAATAACGGCATCTGATGCACGATTTTGACCTTGCCCTTCGCCCATTCCAATCATCGCTACACCACCTCCATCCATAATAGAACGCATATCTGCGAAATCTATGTTGACTAAGCCACCTTGTGATGTTATTTCAGTCATACACTTTATTGCATTGCCTAATATCTCATCTGCTTGACGGAATGCTAAGTTTAATGGTAAATTCATAATTTCATCTTGTAATAATTTATCGTTTGGAATAACAATAACGGTATCTGCAGATTTACGTAATTTTTCTAATCCTAAACGAGCATTTCTGCCACGACGCGCCCCTTCATTACTGAATGGAAGTGTTACTATTGCAATTGTGAGGGCACCACGGTCTTTTGCTAGTTTTGCAATTACAGGAAGTGACCCTGTACCTGTACCTCCGCCAAGGCCACCTGTAAGAAATACTATATCTGCGTCTTGACATGCTTCTAAAATTTCTGACCTAGCTTCTTCTGCTGCACCTTCTCCAGTACTTGGTTCGGAACCTGCACCTAATCCTTTAGTTAATTGTTTTCCAATAAGCATTCGATGTGGAATTGGAGTATTGAGCAGATGTTGTGCATCTGTATTAACTGCTAATAGTTCAATAGTCGTCATTCCCTCTTTATAGAGCCTGGTTAGTGTATTATTTCCCGCTCCACCACTGCCTATTATCAATATATTCGTCTTTAATTTAGATACTAGGGCTTCTAACTCACTCTCATCCGTTTCTCCCTTAAAAGCTCCTTCATCTGCGATGATATCTTGTAAAGGCTCGTCACTCATTTTCACATCGAAATTGATTCACTATATAAAATCAATCTATTATTTATGGCTAATAACCTTATTTATAGAGATGGTTTCTCAATAACAATAATGAAGATATCATCATTCAAGGTGCTGAATCGGAAACGTATTATCACTCTTTCAGTAATTTTAGTTATGGTTCTTCAGGTTGTAATGGTGCCTACAGCCACTGGACCTGCCAATCTTGAAGCAAATTATGGTACTGCCCAAGAATTAGATACCTTTTTCCAAAGTGTTAATCAAAGAAACGACCAAGTAGACAAAAATGTAATTGATGAATTGAACTTTCTGAGATCAATCCATGAAGGGAATGAACTTGATTTGTCATTATTAGAAGCCCGCAAAGTTGTTATGAATAACAAGGATGAAAGTGAGAATGTGGTTGCTGATATTGATGATTATGAAACTATAGTATACGACTATTCAGAACGAGGATTGAAACCTACTGAAGTTAATGATCCTGAGCCTATCCGAGCTGACATAATTGAAACGATGCTAAATGATGCAGATCTCTATCAAGATTCTTTCCTTGACACTGCTTTATCTATTTTTACTGAAACTTACCTGATATATTGGGCCTACGACGCAAACGGAAATGGAATAATAGATGTAAGCGGCTGTGGTGATAGTGCTCCTCCAGATGAGCCATGTGAAGAAGGTGTTGAAGAAGCAAATCTAGCATCAACTATTTGGGGGGCATCAACTGCTATAATCACTGCTTGGATTGAATCTCTTGAACTCCAAAATGATATTATTCAATTTATTGTAGGATTTATTACTATTCTTGATGAAGGTGAACAAGCTTGGATTCCAATTGACATTGATGAAGACGGAAATGACGAAATCAGAGTTAGACTAGTGCCTGTAATAAATGATTTGTTAAACGATCAAACCGATTTAAATCCAATCAATGGTGACGTGGGATTAGAAGCAAATGTTGGACTTGCATTTGAATTACAAGAATTGCAAGATTTGAATCAAACTTTAGATGTTGCCATAGTAAGAGGGATTACATATTCAAATGAAAATGACGATGATCAAACCTATGTTTGGGGAGTAAATACTCAATTCCCTGCTAATGAGACTCCAGATGAATATTCATTAACCGTAGTTATTGAAGAGTTTATTTTCACTATAGGTACAGATGGTAGTGGAGGAATCGGTCTAAACCCTGGTGATGTTGATTATGTAAATGCACCATATGAAATTGCAATCGCAATGAACAATGATACGGGGAATCCTCTCAATAATGGAATTGATTCTTTGGAAATAGCAATTGGATACCTAAAATATAACTGGAGCAGTGGTACTACTATAAATCCGGGAGATGCTCTTGAAGAAATAACTTTCATTAAAGTTGATTTGGAAAACCCAAGAGGTAAAGTTCCTGATGAATTAAAAGTCAGAATTGTGTCTCAATCAAATGAGGGCGTGGAGAGAGATGCCATTGAAATCTATGCGCCATCTGCTGAAACAACCAACCCTAACGAACCAAATAAGAAATTTGATTTGGGTTTCCAATACTATGAATATAATCTAAATCCTGGGGAAGGACAGGATTCTTTCTTATCTCATATTGTAGCTGATGTTACAGGAGTACCAGTCTGTACAATTAATTCTGAAGGGGATGAAGTATGCTTAGATGATTTGAATATGCCTGAAGCTTCTTTTTGGTTAGAAGTAAGGAATGAATCTACAGCTGAAAAGAATTGGACAGTCGTTGAATTTCATGCAACTGAACCTGTTGAATCCATTATTTATGGAGATTATGAGTATTATACCGAAGATGGTCGAGGAGCAACATGGGCTGACCATGATTACAGATTATTTACGGGTCTAGAGATTAAAGATTTGCCAGAAAACCTAGTTCTTGAAGGAAACTTGAAACTAGATGAAAGTGGAGGATCAACCATTCCAGTTAATGATAATCCAGATAATTTAGATAGTTCACTAGTTGGTGGATTTATTAGTGACATTTTGTTAGGACTAGCTGGTAGAATTGTTTATGTTGGTGATTTACTAAGATCAATCCCACAAGCAGTTTTACAATCTACGATAGGGGAAGGTGACGGAGAGGTTGCAATAAGAATTCGAAATAGACAAAATCAGCCTACCTATCTAAATGAATTATTTGTATATTTGACTAGTGATCGATATTTAGATTTGAAAGATGGAAGCGGTGATGATTTTTTTGCAATCTATAATGAATCTGCATATTTTGATGATAATGCTCCTGATTCTAGATCTATTATTTCCTCAAATAACGAAGATTATAGCTTCAGTGCAAGAATTACCGATATTGGAGATATAGATTTCTATTCTCGTGAAGGTATTACAAATATTTCACTCACAATGGATCCGGCACGCGATAAACCCTTTAGAGTTTATTTTGAGGGTATTGATAACACCGGTGATACCTCGCACTGGGCAAACATAACTCTTAGTAATGTTCCAAGTAATATTACTCTAAATGTTGATAATGGAAACTTGGTTTATGCTGGAGGAAACAGTGCAACTGAAATAATTGATAATATAATTTTTACAAGTTTTGCTAGCGGAATTTATTCAAGACTCAAATTAGAACATTTACCTGGTTCTGCTGAGATTGCTAATTCCGAAGGAAATCTGAGATTAATTACAGATAGTTGGTTTAATTTTACTTTTGCCATTACTAATGTCACTGAAAATGGTAAAGCAACCTCATGGATATGGGATCATTCTGTATACAATGGAAGTTCTGTTATGTTGTATCAAAACAACATGGGACTAGAAAATGAGACCGCTAGTTTAGCAGGTAATTTAAGCTGGATTCAAGCATTAAGACTAGATGATGATGGTAGTGGAGAATTAGCAGATTTCAAAATTAACCATAGGCAACCAGTTCAATTCAAAATAGGAGCAATAGATGATACTGTCTATGAGGAGGATTACAAAGGACTTGATGCCTATGTGTTTGTTGATACGTTACCAGCTGAAATTATTGTTACTGTCCCTATATTAGATGCAAATAATCTAATAAGTAGTGATGTAGGAGAAGTAAATGATTTAAGAGATGTCGCTAGATTTATTGAAGCTTTATCTGATATTGGAAAAGCCTTAGTAAACACTGTGGCAGGTCTATCTATTAATTTAGTTACAAACGTTGAATCTTTTGAAACCGTAGCTAGATTCCTTTACAATATAGATGAAGAAGTATCAATAACGGCATGGGTAGACAAAGGAAACATAGAATTATTAGATGAAGAACCACGATGGGTTGAAGGTCTGTGGTCTAGTCAGAAAGAAGTAGAAGGAGGAACCATTCTTGGTGCAAGAATGTTATTGAAAGGATTACCTCAAGCTGTCGACGCAAATTACACGTCAAAAGGTGATAAAATAGATCTTAAACTGAGTCTTGATGATTTTAATTCACGCGAGACTGCTGAATACCTTATATTCCAAGAAGACGGTATAATTGGTCCTAAAGTAACTGCTTTTATCGAGAATATACCTGTTGGTCTTGATCTTGATTTAACGGCAGATTTAATTTTGAATGCAACCGTTGACAACTTGACGCTCCAAGGATCTGTAAGCATGAATACCAATAAGCAAATTGGGCCTGTTTATTTAGTGATTGAACAATTAGATGAAGAAAACCCATACCGTATTGAGGCTTACGTACCAAATTTACCAGGAAGCATGGATATAGTGATGGATATCAATGATGGTCTTTTAGAATTTGATATCACTTCAAATCAAGCAATTGATTTAATTGCTATTGAAATAGAATTAGGGGATTCTACTGGATTGGAAACTTATTGGACTGAAGGAATAACACTTGATATGTCTGATGACGGTGGAATGAATATGAAAGCATATGTTAGAGGAATTTCACCAAATATTGGAATAAAATTATGGGATCCGGAAGGCGAAGGAACTGGAACTAAATTAGATATTAATCTTGAGGATTTTAACAATGATGTTCCACCAATGGAAAGATTTCTAGTAGATGTTAACAATTTTGCTAACAAAAGTGTACTGCTCCGAATTGATGATTTACCTGATGATTTTGATTTGAATGCCTCTGTTTTCTTAGATGATCGTAACGAAAAAGACTCTACCTTAGTAGGAAACGTAACTTTTGAATCTAATAAACCATTAGGTTCAATCTATGCACTTGTCGAGGATAAAATATCACAAACTAGACTGGAATTGGCTGTGCCTTGTACGGAGCCCCAAAACAGCTGTACGGCACTGCCAGAGGCTATCAATCTAGATGTTAGCTTAGGTGACAAGATTGATGTTAATTTTAATTCGTCAAATGCTCCATCAAGAGTCATACTAAGCCTAGATTCAGGAAATGTCACTGGAATGGACTTAGCATGGACTCATGGAATTGTTTTGAGGCAGAATGATGAAGGAAAAGCTCTTCGCCTTTATTTAGAAGGAACTGTAACCTCTGCAGTACTTACAACAGACTTTGGTGAGCCCGATATAATTAATCTAAACTTAGGTGACTGGTCTCCAAAAACTAAATGGATTTATCTAGACTTAGATAGAGGAATGAATGAAACTGCTATCGAACTTTTCTTAGATGAAGTCGGAGAAAACAATAATATTGATGCACATTTCAATATTGGTAAAAGTAAAGAAAGGGACCTAGACGCTATTTTTGACATAGAACATACTGGAGGTATTGGTAAATCCTATCTTAAAACTCATAATAGAACTGGAAATTCTTTCAATGAAATTTATTTCTCTAAGATACCAAAAGATTTGCGTGCAGATATTATAGTTGGCAAAGAAATAGACATTATTTACGAGGCTGAAGGGCTTGTAGACTATATTTGGGTAAAAACAGCAAACAAAGATTATGGGGATTGGAGATCTGCGGAGGCAATAGTTCATGATGTACCAGAATCATTTCACATGGGAATTAACCCCAATTATGATTTTGATATGGATAAAGCATTTATTTTCCAAGGATTCCCTGATCTTTTTGTAACTACAAGCTCTCCAGAAATTGATGTTACACTACGAGTCGAGGAAGGGTATACTGGTGGACATTCGGGGACGTTCATTGACGTTGTTAATGTAGGTGATAATACAAGTATGAGATTAGAGGGAGCTAACTACATAATTGACTCACCGCAAGGAATCGAAAGTGCATATCTAATATCCACAAATTCACCCGCAACACCACAATTTTATCTTGATTATATGGTAATTCATGCAAATGATATTGAGCACGTTGAAATCATTCCAAAACAATTATTTGGATTATATCCTGTTTTTGAATTAGCAAATGCAAAAGGAGGTGAATTATCATTTGCTATAGGTGGTAAATTAAAAGCCGGACCAATAAAATTGAATACATCGACAGTATTGATGGATTTACGGGTCAAGAGTGTAGCGGGACATCATATTCTTCCGACTTGGTTAGGCGTCCAAAAGAATGGAATAGATACTGAATTAGGTAATAATGAAAAACATTACATCCTTCCAGAACCTGGTATGAGTCTAATCGCATCGCTGGAGGCGAGCTTATGATATTTAGTAGAGAGCAAAAAAGAATTCTAGTAAAATCAGGAACTATAGTACTTGCCTTATTCTTGGTATTCATATGTTATTCCTATATCATACCAAGAACTGAGATTGAAATTGATACTGTTTATCACAGCTCCTATTCAGCCTTATTCGTTCAATCTAAAATAAATAATGCAGGAACCGAAGAAATAACTGATTTAAAAATAAAAAGTTCAGTTTGGAATGATAGCGAAATGTTAGAAACTGAAACGCATTACCCCGGAATACTACAAGCAAAACAATCTGTTAAGCTTCCCCCCCTGTTATTTGATGGTCCGCATGCAGATGAATACTATCTTGTTATTGTTTTAGAATTTAACGGAAAAGAAGGCAAACAGAATATCGTTTATAGTTACAAAATAAAAGACTATGGTAATCTAGCTTGGCATGACCAATTCTTAGATTTCTAAGAACAGTCTTTATACGTAGGCTATCAATATCTCAATCCCGGACTCAACCCATGCCCAAGCAAATTATTTCAGCTTCAGAAATGGAGCGTTATGGATATTGCCCT
>JAPYSZ010000007.1:6025-24394 GCA_029941645.1 Candidatus Poseidoniia archaeon | reverse complement strand
ACCTTTAGAAGAGATAAAAATACGAACCGACCTCGAATAAATAAACCTGAATCTAGACTAGACCGAGAACAAAAAAGTAAGAAAGAATATTACTATTCAAATTAAAGATTAAATTTAATTGAGGGGCTCAATAGCCATCTGTGTTTCAAAAGTCTTTAGAGTATATTGTTCGAGGTTACACGAACATAATTATGAAGTGGCCAATAATAACACTGGCTACCCTCTCTTTAGTTACAATATTACTCTTGCAACCTGCTATGACCTTCGAGCAGAACATGACTCGTGATATCGAAGTTTATCTTCCTGAAGGTGAAGAATCAACTAATATATTGATAGAAGTTAGAGAGGACTGGGCCACTGATTTAATTATTGTCTATATTGAAACTCCAAACGCAGAGAATCCTCAATATTACAAGGATCCTGTAATGGACAACATAACTTATGTTTCTACTCTCAAAGAAATTGCTTTGTTAGAACGGACTATTGATCCTTGGGGACAAAATGTAGATCAAGAAAACCAGTGGCAAGCTGATAGAGGAGAAAAAGACGACATAATTTTTACACTTAGCATATCTACACTAATTAAGGAATTCAACTCAACAAATGCAAGATTTATAGAAGCCAGTGAAGGGAAAATATTCGGTGGACTTAGCGTAGAAGATAATGATGATGATACCGTAAATGAGACGGGAACTTATGCAATACCTGATGATCAGGACCGCATTGATCAAATATTTTCGAGTACATCTTCATCATTACAAAATTTTGCTATAGATACAAATGATGATGGCATCATAGATACTGCCGTAATTCTTTTCGCGCTAAAAGCTGCAGATGAGAACAATGATGATGTCCAAAAACAAAAAATTATAGAAATCCAAAATCACATCGATCAAAGAGCTACTCCTAAAACTGAAATGACTCAAACCGGATTAGTCGTTGTTCTTCATGAAGTTACAGACCGATTATATGATGATTTGTTAACCATGTTACCCATGTCGCTTGGAATTGTTCTAGGTTTAATGATTGTTTTTCATAGAAATTGGCTTGCGATACCTGTAGTATTAGTCCCAATATTTTGTGCACTAATATGGACTCTCGGAATTGTCTCTCTATCTCCTGTTGTGCTCACTCCTATGATTGTCGCAGCGGGCCCCATATTAGTTGGAATAGGAGTCGATTATGGATTACATGTTGCTAATAGAATTGTTGAATTCAAAGATGAAGGAAATAAGATGCCAAAAGCAACTTACCTAGCACTTCTCACAACAGGTAAAGCAACCTTATTGTGCGCTATAACTGATTCTATTGGATTTTCAGCCCTCTTTATTTCTCCAATAATTCCAATGAGAACTGTTGGTTTTACTATGATTATTGGGGTTGTTTGTTCATTCTTCCTAACTGTTAGTATGACCCCTGCAATAATGAAATTAACAAACTATTCGAGGCATAAAAATGAGGGATGGAAAAAAATTGCAATTTTATCAACAAAACAATGGAAAGCTATTCTGCTTGTAGTTCTACTTACTACCGCATACTCAATTGCAAGAATATCGGTTCTGGACCAGAATATGCGAGGTGATGAATCTGCACCAGAGGATATTGATTCCATACAAAAATTAGGTGAATACTCAGAAAAATTTGAAGCTGGCCAAACCGGAATTTTACTGATAAATAATGAAACTGAAAGAGAAAAACCAGCTGCAAAAGATTTAGATATATTAGATATTATGAATTGGACACAAGGAGAAATTAATAATATAACTATAGAAAATAGAAACACTAATAAGATTATAAATGTATCAGCCTTTTCGATTGTAGATTTCTTCAAATCTGCACATATTACAATTATTATAGAGGATTTAGAAGGTGATGCTTTATTTGAATTCGATGGAAGTTTCTGGGATTTTCTACATAGCGATTTCTTTGGGGATGATTATGCGTTAGTTGATTTGAATCCATTGTACAGTAGAGAAGATTTACGTTCAGATATGATTGATGTGTTTTATGACTCTTTCACAGACGAAATGCGGGCTATGCTATTGACAGATGAATATGATAAAGCTCTAATCTATGTCAGTATGCCCTATGTGAATATAGATGATACTACTATTGTAGTAAACGATATTGATCGAATTGCTGAGATAAGAAACCGGCAAATGTCATTTGAAAATGCTCAAATGTCACAACTCACCGGGGGTCCGCCTGTAACAATAGCTATCAATGAAGGAATTCAAGAAACTCAATTTGATACTATCAAACTAAGTCTACTTTTGGTTCTCATAGCTCTGGTTTTTGTATTCTGGTCAGTAAAATTCGGATTTATAACTTTCTTACCCATTTTACTTGTAATTTTGTGGTACCCGGCTACAGTAGATGCAGGAGGGACTAATCTAAATATTTTCACAGCGATGGTTGGTACAATCATTATAGGTATAGGAATTGATAATTCTATACAAATCACAGAACGAATTAGAGAAGAAGGAGCAACTCCAGAAGGAATTCAGAGAGCTGTTGAAAATACAGGACAATCTGTTGTTGAAGCAACATTCACTACTATGGGGGGGGTGTTCTCAGGGGTTATCATTTCCTTCTACAGAACACAATTTATTGGTCTAAGAAATTTCTTTGCTCTGATTATTACTTTAGTTCTATTCTCACTATTAATGGCTGTATTTGCATTACCCAGTTTTTACCATGCATTGCATTATTTACAGAACAAATATGCTAAGAGAAACTGGAGAATTAAAACAAAATTCAATTAGATAGCATCTCACTTACAGCCAAAACAGCTTTTTCAGCATAAGGAAGTAAGCGTTTCTCTATTTGTTCAGATTTCGCTCCAGGCCCTATAATCCCAAACCCAATAGGCTTCATAGAAGCTAGTTGGAGATCAATTAATGCTTTAGTTACGGCTTGCCCCATTACGTGTCCATGCTTTGTCTCACCATTCTCTATTATCCCTAAAACAACAGCACCATCAATAGAATCTCTTAGAAATAGTCGTTTTATCTGAAGAGGAACTTCCATTGATCCTGGAACCCAACTTACTTCTTCAACAATTAAATCATTATCTGTAGCTATTTTTCTAGCTTTCTCAACCATCATTTCAACTGATTCTTTGTGGTAACTACCGACCACGATTGCTATTGATTTAGCCATGTATTGACTCCTTATTAATTTCTGAAATAGTATCGACCATATTTCGTGTTTGAGTTTCAAGTTCTATATTTATTCGATTACCTACTAATTTATTCTGTAAATTTGTTAATCGAAGTGTCTCAGGAATTAAATAAACATTAAATGTTTTTTTGACTTTATCGACTTCCCCAATAGTCAAACTGACGCCGTTTAAGGCCACGTATCCTTTTGGGAAAATATATTTTAAAACGTCAGAACTAGTTTGAAAAGTAAGAATATGATTATTCTCTGGAGTTTCAATCTTTGATATTTTCACTGTACTAGATACATGTCCTGAAAGTAAGTGCCCTCCAATTTCATCGCCTAATTTCATTGAACGTTCTATATTCACAATATCTTCTTCCTTAATTGCATCAAATGTTGTAACGCTTAGAGTTTCCATCATAATATCAAATTTTAGTTTGTCATTATCTATAGTGCATATCGTCAAACAAACACCGTCAACACATACACTTGCTCCAATCTTGATATCTTGGCAAAATTCCGTTGATGTTTGAACTGTAAGTTTACTTAAGTTTTTAGAATGGACTATTTCCGTAACTATTCCAGTTCCTTCAACTATTCCTGTGAATACCATAAAACTTATTCCTCAATATATTTTTTCCTATAAATCTTCAGGATTTTTGCTATTATTTTACGGGATCCTGCTAAATCTTGTTCCATTTCTGGCAATCTAACAACTTTTACTTTGAGACCACGTGACTGCAATTTATCTTCTAATTCCGCTCTAGTAAATAATCTCTGATCATAGCCTAGAGCAATCACATCAGGTTTTATTTCATCAACAATAATATCCAACATATTACCAGTACGTCCAATCAAAACATCATCTACAGGCTTAATATGAGAAACAACTTCAGCTCTCATTTCAGCTGATAAAATTGGTTCTCCTTTCATTTTACGAACCGTGTCGTCATTAGCTACAATTACAACTAATTCATCACCATGTTCTTTTGCTGCATTCAGGAAATGTGCATGACCTGCATGAATTATGTCAAAGACTCCTGTTGCTACTACTCTCATTGGCACGACTCCATTATCTGTCGCCCCTCTAAAAACAAATATCCCTTGTTAGAAGCCCAGATTCTAGCTTCTTCAGAAGATAATGAATTGCCATCTTGACCTATCATCTCACACCCTAGAGCCACGGGATTCATATCGGCCAATTTTAGGAGGGAAACAATCAATTCTGTATGACCTTGGCGAGATTTCAGAAGTTTAGAGTCGGCGATACAAATCGGAACATGCCCTGGAATTCTAAAATTATTAGCTACTTTTTCTCTACTTTCCAATTCTGATAAATTAGATGATTCTTCTAATATCTCAGCAAAGGATTGGGATGTTAAAGCACGGTCATAATCACTTATCCCCGTAAATGTATCTTTGTGATTAATAAAAATAGAAAAGGAGGATTTATGATCATATGGAATCGAATGATTTAGCATTGTTTCTAACATTTTAAAATCCGTTTTAGATTTTATTACTGTTTCATATATATCATGTGCAAAAGGTAAACCTAACTTAGTTGAAGCTGAATTATCTGCAGCTAAGAAAATCATTCCGCCTCCATTTTCTCTTAGAAAGCGAATACTTGAATTGGATACATATTTAGCTGAGAAAAAAATATCAGTTTCCCCTTCTCTATCATTATCATCGAAGACTAAAATTGGCTTACCTTGCCTTAATCTTTCTCTAATACGCTCAATCTCAAACATTGTTAATATTTAGTGGTATTTTGATATACCTATATGATTTAATTTTGGTACATGCATTAAATAATTGTGTATATACTCAAAAATGAGTAATTTAATCTAAATCGTAAATAATAAAATCTATTAGAGTACTCTTTTTAGATTTCAAACTCACATATCTAGTGCAGGATAAATCCCCTTTTTCAAGCTTAACAATCATAAGAGAACCTAAATCTCTGTTACAAATCAATGGCTCTTTATCTGGTGAAGTGTAAAGATCATAACCCCCCCATTCCAACCTCCAACTTCTAGTAAAATCATAAACTACAGACAATCTATTAGGTTCAGATTCATCAATATGTAATAAGGAATAATCGCCAGGAGAATAATTAAGATGATTGGCTGAACGGAATTTTGGCTTAAGGCCAGTAATACGGCCTAAAAATTTTATGAATTCAGAAGATTGCCAAAATTCTTCCAATATTGCACTACCTTTTTCCCTATTATAATAACCTATTTTTTCTTCTCTTTCTAATTTTGGTTCATAATCTACTGATTCTATATCCAAAAATTTGGATAATCGAACAAATGGAAAATCTGACGAATTAAAAATCCTTTTTAGATTTGAAAGTGTTGCTTTCTCTAAATAATAGAAATTGATATCAGGCATGATACCACCCTGTAACGGTTAATCTTTGAATATCATCCAATATTTCCCCAACTTGATGCCATGAATGATTTGAAACTTCAAACATAATTAATGAATTATATTCAGGAATAAGGCTCTCAACTAAAGTTGACTTACCTAACTTGTCAGCCTCATATATGTGAAGGGCGCCACCCATTTTTTCAGTAATTCCAATATCTGTCAAATGTAGACTATACGCTATAATTCGCCCTTCAACTTGATCATCGTGTGGTAATAAAAAATCGCCTAGGCCATAAACATAAGCACCCATATCAATTTTTGATATCGGTTTTACACTAAATTTTTCAGCAACCTTCCTCCTCCAAAATTCATCACCTAAATCATCACGAAGAATATTGATTACAGGATGATCTATATCTGTTAGTCCAAATGATAGATAACTAAATAAATCGGACTCATTAAATTCATATTCTAAACCTGCTAAAGCATCAATAACCAAATCTAAAGTAGCCATATCAAGAAAATCTCTTACTATTACATGTGGAAAGGGGTACTTCACTATTTGAGGAATCTCTTCAGCCTTGCGCATCTTCTCTCCTTAACCAATGCATCATGCCTTCAACTGTTCCTAAATGCGTACTTCTTTGATGAACACCATGATTTCTGTCACTTTCTACTAAACCAGACCTATTATCAAATAACTTTTCTAGAATGTCTTTCGCCGAAAGATTTGCTCTATAACCTTCTTCCACAATAGTCATCCAAATTTTAAATTCGGATTTTGTTGCTTCGAATACACCTTTTGAATATCTAGGACCAAAATGTGTATAATGTAAATATTCTAAATCCAATAAAGACATTTTTTCAATACTCTCCAAAGCTAAATCATGCCGATAATAACCAGGGGTGACGGGAAAGGACTTCCCGAGGTTAGGATACCAAAGACCTGCTGAGTCTCCTACAAAGGCATCTTTGTTACAAATCCATGTTATGTGATGTGGTGCGTGTCCAGGTGTATGAAGGGCTTTAATGTTCAAATTTCCTAAAGACAACTCAAATCCTTCTTCGGCTGAAATAAGCCTAGATTGATTTATTGGCTTTGGTTTACCATATAAATTTGCAATATCGCCTAAAAAGTCACAGCTACCCTGCCACCAATTTTCTATATTAGAAACGTGTTTGTACGCCTTCGGATGAACAATTGCCTGTGCATTCTCACACACCGCCATAAAATGACCTCCACCTCCAAAATGATCTAAATGGATATGAGTTGGAATCACATAATCAATATCCTGAAGATTGAGCCCTGCAGCTTGAACTCCTTGGACTAAACTATCATGTGAACACGCCGGTCCCGTTTCTATTATAGCTATTTTCTCATCAATAATTAAGTAAACCGATATGAAAGCTGATTCATCATTAGGACACAAATCAAACCAAAATATATGGTCATTGTGCTTTTCTATTGATAAGGTCACACAAGACATAAGATAGGGGTTTAAGTGAACCATCTGTCTTATAGAGTCCTGTTAACATGTATTCGCCCGTTGAGTCAAGTGAAGTACATAATTGTGACTGGCGGAGTTCTTTCAGGTTTAGGAAAGGGTGTGACTTCTTCTTCTGCAGGTCTTCTATTACAGTGTGCGGGTTACAAAGTAACTGCAGTAAAAATCGATCCCTATCTAAACGTGGATGCCGGAACAATGAATCCATACGAACATGGAGAAGTGTTCGTAATGACAGACGGTGCTGAAGTTGATTTAGATCTTGGAAATTATGAAAGATTCTTAAATTGTAATTTGACAAGAGACCACAACATAACTACTGGTAAAGTTTTCAAAAAAGTAATAGAAAAAGAAAGAAGAGGCGATTATCTTGGCCAAACCGTTCAAATTATACCCCATATTGTAAGAGAAATTGTGGATGGAATAAAGAATGCCGCAAAAAATGCTAAGGCAGATATTTGCGTAATAGAATTGGGAGGAACTGTTGGAGATATTGAATCAATGCCTTTCATGGAAGCTGCCCGTTTGCTAGGTCGTGAAGAAGGCCGAAATAATGTGATGTTTATTCATACTACTTTAGTTCCAGTAGTAGGTGCAGTAGGCGAACAAAAAACAAAACCGACCCAACATTCTGTAAAAGAATTGCAAGGGCTTGGAATTAGACCTGATGTGATAGTTGGAAGAAGTGACAATAGATTAGATGAAGATATTGCATCAAAGATTGCTTTTTTCGCCGACATACCTCGAGAAGCCGTAATTTCTGCTCCCGACGCAAAAACAATCTATGAAGTTCCCTTAATTTTCTTAGAGCAAAAATTCCCTGAATTGATAGAAAAAAGGCTTGGTCTAAAAACTAAAAAACCAGATGTTAAGAAATGGAGAGATTTTGTTAATCGAATTACAAATGGTGGAGAAGAAGTTGAAGTTGCCATTATTGGGAAATATACCGCTCTAAAAGATTCATATATTTCACATGAAGAGACCCTTCGTTATGCTGGAGCCGTACTTGGTTGCAAAGTGAAAATAAGATGGATTGAAGCACCTAATTTAGAAGATTCTGGAAATACTGATAGTCTCAAAGGCGTAGATGGAGTGATCGTTCCTGGTGGATTTGGGAAAAGAGGATCTGAAGGCAAGATTATGGCTGCTGGATGGGCACGGGAAAACGAAATCCCTTACTTAGGTGTCTGTTTTGGCTTCCAATTAGCCACCGTAGAATTTGCCAGAAATGTATTAGGGTTGAAAGGAGCTAACTCATCTGAGCTCGATTCTGATGGCAAATATTCTGTAGTTGATATTTTACCTGAACAAGAAGGTGTGAAGGACATGGGTGCTACAATGAGATTAGGTGCCCATAAAGTGAAAGTCGAACCTGGAATAGCTAAAGAATTGTATGGTAGTGATGTAATATTCGAAAGACATCGGCATCGATATGAAATAAATCCAAATTACATAGAACAAATCGAATCAAAAGGTATGAAATATACTGGAAGAGATAGCAGTGGAAGACGAATGGAAATATTGGAACTTGAAGGACATCCATACTTTGTGGCCTCCCAATTTCATCCTGAATTCAAATCAAGGCCTGATGCGCCATCTCCTTTACATTTGGGCCTTGTGAAAGCTGCTTTGGCCCGTAAAAAATCAGGGTAAGCTTATTAAGCTGTAATTTCTGGCCATATTATGTCAGACGACAATGATAATGGTGAAGGTTTTGATGAATTCAAAGGCAGACCTGATCCTTCTGAAGGCGGAATCACTACGAATGAAATGATTATGGGATTAGGTTTTGTACTAATTATTGCGGGATTCATATTGGGTTTGATTCGCTTAATGGGTCTTAAGGATGGAGAAATACCTGCTGATTATGAGTCTCATCTTGATCAGCTTTATCTAAGTTACATTATCATGTTTGTAGGAATGATGATAACTAGTTTCTTGGGCTTCGGAGGAATGTTCAAAAGAGCAATGACTTCGTTTATATCTTCTGAAGAATAAATCTAGAAAGTAATTGATTGATTGACTTCCACACTCATAACACTATCACTAAGAACGAAACTGTAGACAAAGGTATATGTTCCACTATCTTCAGATGATGATGTTAAAGTAAATGCTGAAGAATAGCCTCTTGAGATTAACAATGATTCAAATGTATCAGATATATTGTCAAAAGATGTTGTCAAAGTAACATCTTCTGCTGCATTATCCACCTCATACTCTAAAGCTAAAGGAAAACTGTTCTCAATTGAACTCATTATTGAAGTTAAGTCGTGTCTTTCACCTTGATGGTGACCCATGTTAACTGAATGAGTAATCGAACTTGTAACTGCAATGATTGTAATAGTCATTAAAAGGCCGGAAACAAGAAGAAGTTGTGCTCTTTCTTTCATTAGCCCTCCCTGTATCCATACCATAATTGTAAATTTAATTCCCAGAGTTCATTATCTGCCCATACTAGCCTAAAGGTCTGTGTTACTGAGCCAGAAGGAACTACACGATCTACTATCGTATCTGTTTGAGTACCGTGTGTAGTTTCTAATCTATATGATAGTGTTGAAGACAAACCTGCATCTAAATACTGTTTTATCGAAACATAATTATCTGTAGCTAACCACCAAGCCAAAGTTGAATCATGGTGTGCTGCAGCTATAGAGGAATCTGACGGTGTCCACTCATCCAGCACTTCAAGAATTTCTAATCCTGTAAAATATAAATCATATTCTTCGACATTATTAGCATCACTTGTAGGCAGAATATTGACAGCGACATTTATCGTAGAAGTAAATAATGTTGCTACTAAAAGCACCTCAAGCACATGCATTTGTCCTTTAGTATTTTTCATAATAAATAACCTCTCAATTTATATCTGAGGAGTAATCATAGAGGTTCCAATACCTGTAAATTCAAAGACAACCCAACCTATTATTAAAAGGAATGATGCCTGTCGAAATGCAGAATATAATCTTCCTGTAGACATTAAGCCTGCTGCAAGACCATTACCTATACCTTGAACCATTAAACTGTAAAGAAACATAGTTGAAATCCAAACTTCATTCATTTCTTTGATTGTTAAATTACCAATAGACATACTACCTCCACCAGTTGTTGCGGAAGAATCCACAATTGCTGGAATAAAAGTACTAGCAAGAACTAAAATTATGCCTAGGTAAACGAAAAATGAAGCATAGATAACCATAACGTAACTTCCTACTTCCTGCCTTCGCTCTGTTTCAAGAGCTTTAATTTCTTTAGCATCATATGAAGCAGCTAAAAGAATGTCTGAAATTCTACCACCTGCACGATTTGCCTCATCAACCATTCTTACAGCTCGTGTTACGATTGGAGAAGTAACTCTTTCAGTAAACATTTCTAAGACCTCACCAAAAGAAACTCCCCATGAAATTTGTGAAGCCATTTTATTTACTTCATCATTAAGATTACCATATTCGCCTTTAGCCAAAGTCTGAATTGCAACCGTCATACTCAGACCTCCTTTCCAATATTCAGCTAAATCACGTAAGAAATCAGGGAATTTTTCCTCAACACGAGCTCGAATCCGATCTCTTCGATGTCCATAAATCCCGTAAGGAAGCATAAGTGCAATAAGACCAAAGATAATATAATCAATTGCTGCAATTTCAGGATAACTACGAGTCCATTCTGTGGCTTCCATCTCATTTTCTATTCCGTTATCATTTAACAATTGATCTCTTGATTCATTAACCGAAATAGACCATAAACCCAACCCAAAAATACATCCGGATTGATCAATACTACAAGTCTTATCGGGATCATGTGGATTTATTGTTTCCCCAAGAGTAAATGAAAAACGGCCATCATTCATCGTCCAAGGTTCATCAAATTGTTTATCGCCATCACCATCCCAATCCTTCAAGTCTCCATCTGTATCATAATTTATTTTTGCTATCGCAAAAAAGAATACAGACAGAATTATAGAAAAAAAAGCGACCAAAATAGGCCCCCAATCGGTTGTCTTATCTCTAACTTTTAGCCAACGGTCAACCTTCCAATACTCCATCCAGCGCCTTTTAGCACCAGTACGGCGGTCTGTGTAGACTTTCTTCTGTAAATTACCTTTGATAGACATATTAATCGGTAGAAATCTCCTGACTCAATGAAAAAAACAATCCTGAAAATATAATTTGAATAACGGGAAAACCACCAAAGACTAACAGATACATGTGGATTTCTTCAAGTTGCATACCAGCCCCAGATACCCAGAAAGTGATAACTGCAATAATCATAGCAAATATGGGCAATGCAACTGCAACGACAACATAAGCTTCTGAAAAAAGAGCCATTTGTTGAAGAATGTCTTTAACATGAACTCTATTTTGTTGAGCATAATATTCAGATCTGTTCAAGAAATAAAGCTTCAAATTACCTCCTGATGTTACAGTACCAATAATTCCCTGAATAAATTCAGCGAATCGTTCAGACGGAGAGCGATCAACTGCTTCCTTCAATGTAGTAACTAAATCTCTTCCCATGAATTCCATACTGTGAAAAATCCAGGCTGAATCAACCGATATTTCTCCATAAATGTCTTCATTCCTTGCAAGTGATTTGAAAGTCTGAATAGGAGTTGCATTTGCTGCAGCCATAGCCGAAACATAACTGGCTGCAAACGGAAGTTGCCGATCCATACTAGATGCTCGGCTACTTTCCATTAATGCTGGACTTAACCACTGGACCAATGCTATCAAAAAAGGAATCACTAAGCATAACAATGCTGCAATAATAATCTCTGCAGTTCTACCCACCTCAAGAGTTTCTCCCTCTTCTCCTCCTGCTTTAGGAAGAGTTTCTATAACGTCAGGTATCAAAAAGCCAAGAATACCTAAAGTAAGTAAAATACCAAAGATTACTGCCATCAATACCTGCATAACTGAAGTTGCAACGTAATCTTCTGCTAAAAGTGGGATTCTAGCTTTAACAAGTTGATTCTTAAATCTTATAGAATCTCTTGCTACAAGGCGACCTAACCAGCCTAGTAAAACTCGACTGAATGTCTCAAAACCGGTCAGAGCCATTTGTGCCACCAACGTGGATTAGCGGAACGTTGTACTCTGTTAGCTAAACTTGATTTTAGACCTACTATAGCTTTGGACATACGAGCTACTTCATTCTCAACTGCTTTGGCTCTTTTCATATCATCTGATGATTTTTCTATCTTAACTGCGGCACTTGCTCGTTTATTAAGCTCTGATCGAACACCATTCAGCATTCTTCGGCCTTCAACTTCGTTGAGTGACGAAATATCTCCTAAATCTATTTCTTTAGCTAATGGAGTCAATTGTTTGAGAGGAACGTAATATGCTTGGTCCTTTAATAAATCGTTTTGAAGCTTAATTTCTACTTTATCTCTTCGAGTTTCTTCATTTGAAATTAATTTGGATCTTTTAGTTGGATCATCTGTTTGGGACACTTTTGCATCGTTCTTAGCACGAGTAGCTTGCTCTTTTGCTTCGCGTTTTTGATATTTCTGTCTAACATTAGGTGGGAAATCACCGACATCTAAATCATCATCTTCACTTGATAAATCTAAATCCCTATCCTCTACCTTACGGCGCCTCTTCTTGCCACCGACTTGCATGTCTTCGTAAACTTGGCGCATGACATCTTCAGGATGTACATAATACTCTGCAACAACACGTGCAAAATCTTTGTAATCCCTAATTCCTTTCTTCAAACACCATTCAATAACTAATTGTCTCCTCTTGGTCTCATCCATTATCTCAACACGGTTGAGATTAGCTTTCATCATAATTTTTTCGAAGATATATGATTTACCGGTAAAGACATATTCATCAATTGTATTATCCCATCTAAAGGCTTCATTAGTCAATAACTCATGTGAATGTGGATCAATTCCAATAATCTCCACAATTGCTTTATTCCTTCGTACACGCTTACCGCCAACTCGTGTCTGAATCTGGATAGATATACCATCTAGTGCTGGAATTAAAACACGAGGAATTTCAATTGGCTTATTCTCAAGACGATGGACTAAACTTTGAATTGAATCTGCGTGGAAAGTAGAATACGTTGTGTGACCTGTTGCCATAGCCTGGAAAAGAACATAAGCTTCCTCACCACGAATTTCTCCTACAATTATGTATTCTGGACGCTCACGAAGTGCGGCTCTTAACAAATCATACATGTCGACTTCTCCGGCTGCTTTGCCTCCACCGGAACTACCTTCTCCTCCAAAACCTTGTCTTGTACAACCTGGGATCCAATTTGGATGTGGTAAATTTAACTCTCTTGTCTCTTCAATGCTTACAATCTTGTGTTGCCATGGAAGGAAAAGAGAACAAGCATTCAATGATGTTGTTTTCCCAGATGCAGTTCCACCAACGAAAAGCATCGACATTCCATATTGCATTGCTAGCCAAAAGAAAGCAATTTGCATAGAAGAAAATGTTTTGAATTCAAGTAAATCTACAGGTGTAAAAGGTTCATCTCTGAAACGCCGTATAGTAAATGTTGAACCCCTAGTTGATACCTCTCTACCAAGAGTCATAACTATACGTGAACCATCCATCAATGTTGCATCCAATAATGGTTCTGCAATAGAAATATGTTTTCCACAACGTTGTGCCATACGAATAATATATTGTTCTAATTCCAGTTCATCTTCCCACATTACATTTGTTCGTAAAGATTCAAAACGTCTATGATAAACGAAAATCTCGACACCAGGGCCGTCACAGGAAACATCCTCAATATTTGGATCTCTCATCATGGTCTCAATCTTACCATAACCAATCATATCTCTTTCAATATAGTAATGAATCTTCGCTCGATTGCTTTTACGCGATGGTAATCTATAGCTGTTAAGGATGTCATCAACAGCTTGTTTGAGGAAATCTTCCTGAGTTTCTTCAAGCGTTTCACGGTTTATGTTGAGTGCTCGTTGAAGAACCGTCTTAATTGTGTCTAAATCCTCTAATTCCTGTTTACTAGCTTTAGGCTCAACTACATAATAAAATCTAGAATAATCTCTCTTATCAAATAGAACTCTAACGTATGAAAATGGTGGTCGAACAGGATATGTATCTAACTCTTCAAAATCCTCACCAATTTCAATATCATCCATAACCAAATCATGGATAACTCCAGATTTTTGGGCTGCTGCCCTTTGTTTCTTAAGTTGACGGCGCTCTAACCAAGACAATTTTGATTCATCGACTTCTTGAGATTGCTCTTCAATCAAAGTCGAACCGGCGTCTAAGGTTTCTTTAGATGCGCTCATTTTATCGTCCTGCGGAGGCTAATTTTACCACCTTTAGGTTGTCGTCATAATGTGCGACTATATAAAAACTCGACGATGATTCTAAAGGCTCATCATCTTTAGTTGTAATTGCAGTTGCTGGAGCTAGAGGAAAAGAGACCTCATACGACCCACCTCGCGGATTAATTGTGGTCACTTTTAGGCCACTTTCAGTGCCACTAACTTCATACTGAATTCTATGATTAATAGACTCAATACCGACATCTAATCTAATAAATGGTGAAGAGTCAGGATATTCACGTACTGTATTCAAAAGATCCTCAATAGCTAATTGGAAATAAAGCGCAACCTCTTCGGCTTCTTCTTGTACTGTATTCGATATATTGCCATTAAGCATTGCTGTAGATGTAAGCATTATCGAAGATAATATTAAAACTGAAACGGCAGCTGTGTAAACATAACCAATTAATTCTGAAACTGCAGAATTATCGTAAGTTAACGTCGACATTAATTGTACGCTCCAATATTCTAAAATCAAAGGCCGATGTTTGAGAATAAACGATATCTTCTTCGGCATTACTTACACCAAAATTGCTTGCAAGTGTAAGTCCTTGGTCTGGTGTAAATAAATAATCATTGGGAATAAAATTCCAATTATTATAATAATACTGTTTAACTTGATATGCTGAGCAATCGCCACTAAAACCTATACGAATACTGTAAACATCTAAAGATATATCATTGCCGCCTTGATTACGAGCATTCATAATGTAATTACCTCCCTGAACATTTTTCACGCTAGATGTAAGGGCATAATCTGTTTGGTAAAAAGTAAGAGAATCATACGAATCGTCATTTGGAATTGAGAGAATCAAAGGTTGTGAAGTAAAACCAAAAGTTCCTCCAGGCACCTTAGAGATTATACCTCCATTAAACATACGCATTTTGAAGACTCCAGAAACAGAGGAGTATTGGTAAGATAATGAATCTACACCGTATATGAAAAAACCACCAATTTGAGTACTGTTAGCAGTACTACTGTATGTTCCCTGCACTCCAGAAACTAATGCTGGAAAGCCAGTTACTATGTGATCAGATGAAGTATAACCTGTCCATTGGGTACTGTTTCCCAACTCAGCAAGTGCCATTGGGTAAGTCAAAGTCACGGTATAATTATCAACTACTTCTTTATTATCTAACATTCCGAACATAGTTGCTCCATTTTTCACACCCACTATTTTCGGGTCGGACCAACCAACTGTTGTGTAATAATATCTAATCTGATCCTTATCAGAGCGTTGAACAAAAGAGCCTGAACTAAAGGAAACTGTTGAAGTACGGGAAGCACCCTCTCCTTGAAGAATGACATGATCTAAATCTGCATCGAGATTCAAAAGGTTATTCTGTGAAGATGTATAAATCGAATAAGCCTCACTTTCTTGGATTGAAGGAATCCCCCAAGCAAGCATAGTTCCTGTAATACTAATCATTATCGCTAAAATCAAAACTGTACCGATTACAGGACTGACTGCCTCTTCTGATTTACCTAAGGAAAGCTGACGCTGCACACACATCCACTAATATGGGGTTCTAAAAGTATTAGGTTAAATCAATGTTCATTATCTTCTAACCATCTCTCTGCATCTATAGCAGCCATACAACCCATTCCTGCAGCCGTTATTGCTTGACGATAGCGAGTATCAACTACATCCCCTCCTGCAAAGACGCCAGGAACGCTAGTCATTGAATTTTCTTTCCACAAAATGTAGCCTTCTTGATCCATTTCAACTTGCCCACCTAAAAAATCTGTAATTGGTTTATGTCCAATGGCAATGAAGGCCCCATCACAAGAAATATCTTCTTCAGCTCCAGTTTTAGTATCTAACAAAATTGCACCTTCAAAACTACCTTCAGAACCTAACCAAGATTTAACTTTCGAATTTAACTTCCAAGCAATTTTCGGGTTCTGTTTAGCTCTGTCTATCATTATTTGAGATGCTCTTAATCCCTCTCTGCGATGAACTATGGTTACTTTGTTACAAAATTTAGTAAGAAAAGTAGCTTCTTCCATAGCTGAATCTCCACCACCAACAACCATTACTTCTTTATCTCTAAAAAAAGCCCCATCACATGTCGCGCAGGTTGATATTCCTCTACCTTTGTGTGTTGGTTCGTTTTCAGCATCAAGCCAAATAGCCTCAGCCCCCGTTGTAACAATTAATGAATTAGCCAAATGAACTTCATTACCTACGGTCACTTTGAAAGGACGTTCCGATAAGTCTACAGAATCAACATTTTTATCTATTATATCGCAACCAAATTTAGACGCTTGTGATCTAAGTTCCATCATCATTTCAGGACCTCCTATTCCTTGCGGATAACCTGGGAAATTTTCAATATCACTTGTAAGCATTAACTGACCTCCACTCGAAAAACCAGCAAATATTATTGGATTGAGCATTGCTCGGCCTGCATACAAACCAGCAGTGTATCCTGCTGGCCCTGAGCCGATTATTATTAAATTCCTGACATCAGTCATTACTATGCATTATGGAAGGCTTGTAAAATTGTTGTGCCCAGTTAACCATTCCATCTAGCAGATACAATGAAACCGGTATGGCCAAGCATATTGCTGTGTGGTCTTAGTGCATCTGGCTTGGATTGCCACGTTCTTTGAATTATTTCTATAGCCTCTACTTCTTTCCATCCATCTAAAGATTTAAGAAGATTCTGAACTTGATTTACTGTTGGAAGATAGGATATCATAAACCCTCCAATTCGAAGTGATGATTGAGCCCATTGTACAAATTCCCAAGGGTTTGGAAGGTCAAGTATTACAGAAGATGTTTCTATTGGTTCAATTTGGCCATTCAGTTCATCATTCCTAATTTCTACTAAATTAGACCAAGGACTCATGTCTATGTTTCTCTTAGCAATTTTGAAATGACGTGAATTAGTTTCAAAAGTTATTACTTTACCTTTTGGTGCAACTGACTGAGCAAGTGCCAAAGTTAGTGCTGCTGAACCGCTACCTGCCTCTACAACTGTATCGCCTGTTGACAAACCAGATTTATAAATAATCCATGCAATATCTTTGGGGGAAATAATTTGAGGGCCTCGCTTAAGATTAGATTGTAAATCCGACTGAACTCCTTTTACAATTTTACATTTTTTCCCAAATATTTCAAATTCCGTATCAAAATCATGCTCTTTAAGAATATCACCTGGAAAACGACCAAAACCTGCTATTTCTATCACTTTAGAATCTAAATCTACAAGATGGGCTGACCCATCAACTATCAAAAGGCTCCAATTGCTCATTAGAGCAAGCCTGAGGACCTAGCCTACCAAAAGCTTAGCATTGGATAACGAATATTTCCAATCATCTGGAATAACGTTATTTGATCTATAATACTTTGCTAAGCGAAGAATTTTGGCTTCCGTTAAACGCAGTGACCTTGTATTATGGACATCTTTGTTATTAATCTTCAAGTGTTCACCTAACTTAACAGCTTTTCTCATCAAATTTGTAAGGTCTTCTGGTAATTGAGGTGAGATATCCTTTTCCTTCAAAATTTTAGATATTGATTTACCTGTAGCCAATTTGACGCTTGGAACACCGTGCATATCTCTCAGTACAATTCCAATTTGTGAGGTGCTATTACCATCAGAAGACAATTCAACGATTTTCTTTTCAACGTCTTTTGGCTTTGATGCCCATGAAGGATTCTTTTCTCTAGTCTGCGGACTAGAACCAGAGCGCCCCTTACGTCGTGCATGAATTCTTGCCATAATTGTTTATCTCCTATGAAGGGTATGGCGCCAGTCAGGCCTGTATAAAAACATTAGCACATTATCAGTATTCAAATGTCCAATAAAGTGCTAACTCATTATTAGAATATAATCTATAGGTAAAATCTGGCATATTTTTGTAATATGAATCTAGTACTAGTGACAAGGTAGATGATTTACCACTAAACTCTGACATCCCTAAATTGACTGCTGATAATGTGGAATTCTTTCTAGCATCGTATGTTAAATTCATACTATTGTCCCATTCCCATA
>JAPYSZ010000007.1:0-5925 GCA_029941645.1 Candidatus Poseidoniia archaeon | reverse complement strand
TTGTTGCTCTCTTTCATGAGCATCTATTCTATAAACTAAATCATAATAAGAAAAAGAAAGAATTATTACCGTAAAAATAGAAAAGAGTACTGATAAACGGCGAGGATGATCCTCAAGGTTATCTATGAAGAAGTCCATTCCAGGAGCTATGAAAAGCAAGATTCCAAACGTTACTAGATATGGAACATAAATTAAATCCGATATTATAAAAAAAGACAGTGTTAAAAATGCCATTGAAAATAGATAACTTTGAGAAATACGACCCTCTTGAACCCAAAAAACTATACCGAGGATAGATATAAAAAGAAAAGGACCAACGTTTAGCATATAATAAATGGCCAAATTAGCAATTGACGAAAATACACCATAACCGCTAAAAAGATAAGCTCCAATCAGTTCATCATCTGGACTATAAGGAGAAAAATCTAAGTACTGAAGATAAAATAGATAACTTGAAAGAAAAAACAAAAATAATAAAGCTTGTCTACCGGCTCTTTCACGATTAATAGCCGTTTCTTGCCAATAATATAAGATTGAAGATATAAAAAAAGCCAAAAGCATTCCTGGTAATAGAAGCGCCATGCGATGCAAGGAAGGTAAAACAATCATTAAAGAAACAAGTAAGAATATTATTCTAGATGGGTGACGGCCATATTTAGAATTGGATAATCTAAGAAGTAACCAAATAAAAAATGGAAGTAAAGCGATAAAAGTAAATCGTAGTGAGAGACGCCACATTGAAAAGGTAAGAAATCTAGGAGCGAAAGAAAAACACAAAGCTGCAAACCAACGACTTCTATAATTCTCTGTAAATTCACCAGTTAACATAAAGAAACCAAAAGTAGAAATCAAGGACAATGTAATACTATGAACAAGTATGTATTGATATATTGAAAGACCAGTAACTGAGCAAATCGTTGTTGCTAGTATTGAAGCACCTAAAGGAGTTGTGCCCGGGAAAAGTCCATAAAATGAAAGTATATTCTCAGCCCAAAATATTTGACCATTAGAAAGAATTGCTTGGGCCATTGAAATATAATAAAAATTGTCAGTTCCTGTTGGTGAAGGTGTGATTGGATAACGAAGTAAAAGTGTGAGGAGAGCGAGCAGAACTAAACTGCTTTTCTTGGTCAAACTCAAACTTTTCATATTCAAGCAAATAGGGTATATATTAAGGATATACCTTTGGTCCAAAAAAAAGGTTTATCGTTGCATATTTTTATATAGCAGATACTGTCCTCGTAAAACACCTATTATGGGGGCGTAATTTGTCTATATCTGGGAACCTAAATTACAGTCTAATGGCGGTGCTGATTATAACGGCATTAATAGTTGGTAAAAGTGCTGTAGGACTTCCTAATGGCGGAGAAGGTGGAGGCGAAGATTGGGTAAATGATGTTGAGGAAAATCATGGTTGTTACTGTCACGCCGGTGAACAACTGAATGAAGGAATGTACTCTTTACAAGGAATGCCAAATAATTATATTCCTGAAACTACATATAATCTAACTCTCAGTGTAGATGATACTAACGTAGAACGTTCAGAAAACGATAATGGAAGATATGGTGGATTCTTAGCTGAAGTTAGTGAAGGTTCCTTTGTTACGAATGAAAATTATTGGATAGGTGGAGAAGGATCCTATATTTCACATAATGATAATAGTAATAATGCAAGGAATTGGGTTTTTCAATGGACTGCCCCTATAGAGGGCACAGGTGATGCTGTTTTCATGATTTACTTTAATGTTGTGAATGGAGAAGCTACTACCGGCGATCAATGGTCGTATCTTACTGCTGTTTCACTTGGAACGCCGCAAACCTCTTCACATGAAGTGTCAATACATGAATTAGGCGTAGAATTAATGCAATATTGGATTGGACTAATCGGACTTGCTGTTGTTCTTTTATCTGTCTTAGTTGCCTATATAGTAATCAGAGGAGGGAGTGCTCATTACAGAGGTTAATGAAATTCTGGAAAAGGTTTCCAAAGGGGAACTAACTGCAGAAGATGCCCAGAAAATATTAGGTACCTATAAGGATGAAGAACTAGGAAAAGAATTGAGAAATATTCCTGGTAAAGAACAACTAGAAATTTTTGGGATAATTATTGTTTTATTATTCCTTGAGCTAATGTATGATTCATTATTTATTTATGGAATTCTAGAAGGATGGGACCAACAATTTCTTTCATTTACGATTGCTATGGCCTTTCTAATTTTAGGATTAATGCTAGATTTCTATCGAAGATCATTCATGCCAGATGTTCTCGAAACAAAAAAACGAAGGAGGAAAGTTATTACAAAACTTGAACGTTGAATATGGATATTACACGTAGAGGTTTTCTGAAAGGTGCAATTGGATTAGCAGGTGCTGGAATGACTGGGGCACTTACTGTCCCTGCACTAAAGTCATTGCTACCCCCTCCGGTTACAAGATGTAATAAAGATGAAGCGCATAGTACTCTGACTTACAAAAAAGAAGATGGAAAATGGTATGAGAATAAAGCAAACGACATCGCAAAAACTGAAGATTTCGAAAATCTTTGGGATGTGGCTATTGTTAACTGGGCTCCAGCTGAACTAGAAGAAGAACTAGGAAGTTGTGAAATTCAGCTAGCGCTTGCAAAAGTTCCTATGGAAAGTGGAATGGAAGAATTAGGCATTAGTGTAGATGGCGGGAATGCAGTAATGATGGCATATCATACCTACAAATGCCCGCATTTATGTTGTAAACCTGTTTTTACCGATGAAGGAAAGAGCACAATCAGTGGTAAAAATTTTGAAAATATGTTTCTATGCCCCTGTCATTTATCTATGTTTGATCCGATATCTATTATAGAAAATATTGATGAACAGGGAAGGAAAGTTATGGCTGCCGAATTATTAGAAGGACCTGCACCCTACGGGTTACCTGTAGTTCCTATAGCTGAAAAAGACGGAGGTTTAGTAGGCCTTACCACTCACTTAGATTGGTTGAAATATTGTGGACAAGGATAAATATGAAAATAAATAAAATTTTTATAGTCATTGTCGGGTGTTTAGCTCTTTTTTCTTTACCAGTTAGTGCTGAAACGCCAATAATGGAAGAACTAATGAGGAAATATACATTCCCTCTAATATTCCTATCATTGGCTGGGGCTGTTTTTGGTGTAGGTTACCTCTATGTTACAGGTTTATTACCAAGAGTAATATTTGAATCATGGAAATGGGTGGACGAAAGATTTGCTTTGCACCGATATATTTCATTGGCCAAAAGAGAATACTATTCTGTAGTATACACATTAGTCCCTTCAACTGGAAGAACGATGCCCCAATCACACACAGAAAGATATAATGTTAAAGCTGTTTGGTATTGGTATCCATTTTATTCCTTGGGAGGACTTTCCTTTTTTGCATATATTGTCCTAACCATAAGTGGAATATATCTTGGATTCTATTACATTCCTGACGGAGAATTCATATTAGATGAAAATGGAGACTCTACTTCTGGTGCATACCAGTCTATGGAATTGATTATGACACAAGTGACTTTTGGCTACATTATTCGAGCTGTGCATCATTGGTCCGCTCATTTCATGGTCGCTTCTGTATTTCTCCATATGATGAGAGTTTACTTTGTTGGTGCTTATCGAAATCCACGCGAAGTGAATTGGATGCTCGGATCAATACTACTGATGGTTACTATTTTCTTTGGTTATACTGGTTACCTACTACCATGGGATTCTCTTGGTTATGCTGCCGGTTCGATTGGTTTAGAAATGGCTACTTCTATCCCTGCAATGGGTCCTTTAATGGCTCAAATTGTCTTTGGTGGTACTCAGCTTACTGGAGATACTATAACTCGAATGTATTGGTTGCATATTTTTGTTCTTCCTTTAATAGGAACTATTTTGATTATTGTTCATATGGCTTTAGTATGGATACAAGGAGAGGCTGAGCCGCATTGATGAACGAAGACGACGCGACTGAAATGATTTATGAGCATCAAGATGAACAAGTTGCTCTTGATACCATAAACAAATTAGAGAATAGAGAAGATCATTCTGTTCTTGAAGCTGAGATGGTAAAAGGAGAACCTCTCTATCCTCATGAAATGACTAGAGATGCAGTTCTAAGTTTGTATATCATGGCTTTGTTTTTCTACTTATCTGCATTCGTTCCTCCACCCCTTCATGAAGCTGCAGACCCAACCGCAGGTACTGCTTTTCCACCACCTTTACCTGATTGGTATCTATTGTGGGCTTTTGGGTGTTTAAAAGTTGCATGGAATATTGAATTCACTATATTCGGACATCATTTTTTCTTGATGACTGCGAAAGTATGGGGTACCTTAGTCCAAGGTATGATTGTTGGACTTGTTGTGGCCGTTCCATTCCTTGATAGGGCCATTGGGGCTCTGATAGATCCTCAATATGGCGATGTAGTTAACAGAGGACATGAGCGGAGGCCGATTGAAGATCCTGTAAGGGCAGCTATTGGTGTATATGGATTAGCACTAGTAGTGATGCTCTCTATTTTCTCAATAAACGCCAATATTGCATTATATTATCCTCAAATTAATACCGATGTTCTTTCACAACTAACTCTGTGGGGTCCTATCGCTTGTGCATTGATTACATATGTCTTTTTGGATAGAAGGAGATCTGAAGGTGCCAAACCACTTACAGATGAAGAAAGATTTAGCCTCTATGTAGATGGAATCAAGGATCGAAGAATGCAACGAATATATGAATTCAAATTAAACCGTTGTTATCAATGTGGTCTTTGTGATGATATTTGTCCTGTCCGAGATATGGAAGGAGAACATGAACTCAATATAATTTATAACACATTCCAAAATGAACACGATGGTGTAGCAATGTGGTCTTGTATCACTTGCGGTATGTGTACTGCTGTTTGCCCTCAAAACATAGAATATGTTGATTATGTTTTAGAACAAAGAGTCCTTACTACGTTAGGAGTGTCATCATGAATCGAACAAAACCCTATGCAAGAACTATTCCGCACCCTCTCTTTGAGAGATTAATTGTAGAAGATGCAATGAATGAGGAAAAAGAACCTTGGAAACCAGAAAGACCGCATGAATATGGATACTTCCCTGGTTGTGTTGACTTTATGGATGTTGAAGTTAAATTTACACATCTGAATAAAGGAGATGCTGACCATGCATCTATAGCTGCAGCTTCAATCAAATTGTTGAATTATGCAGACATTGATCCTCTAATTTTGGATATGAATATATTCAAATGTTCAGGCCATGACCAACTGTGGCAAGGACAACTTGAAGTGTTTGATACTCTAAAAGAGCATAATATGAGAAGATTAAAGGAATCTGGAATTAAAATTATTACCTGTTCCTGTGCAGAATGTTATCGTACCTTTGCTGTTGACTATGACCTCCCTGGAACTTTAGGAATTAAAGTTGAGCATATTACTCAAACTTTGCAAGGAAGAGGGTTAAAATTCAAAGCACCTGAAGGTGTAACTGTAGCTTATCATGATCCTTGCCGCTTAGGAAGAATGATGGGAGAATATCAAGCTCCAAGGGATTTGATACAACTTGTTGACGGCGCTACAATGGTAGAACTAGAAAACAACAAAGAACGTGCATTATGCTGTGGTGTTTCATCCATGATGTATTGTAATGATGCTACCAAGGCAGTCCGTAGAAAACGACTTGACCAAGGAACTGACGCAGGTATCGATTTGATGTTAGGTGGCTGCCCTAAATGTTACATGCATATGCAATGTATGTTGAATGAAGAAAGGATGAATCCAGAAGAAGGGCATCATCACGACTATGAAATGATGGATTTGATGCAATTCTTAGTTACGTGTTTGGAGGAAGAAAATTAGTGACTGAGATTGATAAGAATTTCATGACAACATATGCAAAGGTCGCGACCCATGATGGGGATGATGAACC
>JAPYSZ010000006.1:20929-29896 GCA_029941645.1 Candidatus Poseidoniia archaeon | reverse complement strand
CCCGAGGCCTCCTGCTTGCAAAGCAGGCGATCTTCCAGGCTGATCTACGGGCCCGATAATAGGAATCAAAGAGAGGGGGTGATAAGAGCAACTACCGCTTACCTGTCTGAACATTCCAAAGTTTCGAATATTGTGAATTATTGGCCAATAATTCTTCATGTGTTCCAGATTCTATTACCTTACCATCATCTAGAACAATTATTGAATCACTATGTCTTATTGTTGATAAACGATGAGCTATAACAATTGTTGTTCGATCCTTTGATATTACCTCTAAAGACTTCTGAAGAGCTTCTTCAGTTTCATTATCTACTGAGGATGTAGCCTCATCTAATACAAGGATAGGAGCATCCTTCAAAACAGCTCTAGCTATCGAAAGACGTTGTCGTTGTCCTCCTGATAATTTATGACCACCTTCTCCAATCTGTGTTTCATATCCAAAAGGTAATTTCATTATGAAATCATGAGCTTCAGCTGTCTTAGCTGAGGATATTATTTCATCTTCTGTGGCTCCTTCCTTCCCATATGCTATGTTCTGCGTGACGGTTCCAGGAAACAATATAATCGTTTGAGTTACCAATGAAATTGATGATCTAAGACTCTTAATCTTCAAATTTTTAATTTCACTTCCATCCAAAAATATTTCGCCTGATGAATTATCATGAAATCTCAATAATAAACGAATCAATGTTGTCTTACCACTCCCAGTAGAACCGACAATAGCTTGTGTTGATCCGGGTTTAACAGATAAACTAAGATTGCTTATAACTTCCTCACGTTCAGGATAAGCAAAACTAACATCTTCAAATCTTATGTCTCCCTTAACTTTAGTTATATCTAATTCTCTGTCACCCTCTTGAACGCTTATTTCAGTGTCTAATAAGTTCAAAACTCTAGTTGTAGAAACCATTGCTCTTTGATATAAATCAAAAGTTTCTCCCAATCTTGTCAACGGCCAAAGCAGCCTTTGCATCATAAAAATCATAACACTGTATGATGCAATTTCCATTCCTCCATTAAGGGTAACGAAACCACCATGAAGAAGAGTAGCTGTGAAACCTACTAAAATCGCCATTCGAATTAATGGAACAAAAGCTGCACTCAACCTTATAGCTCTACGATTTGCCTCACGATATGCCTGTGAAGCAGCTCTCACACGCTCAACTTCAAGTTCCTCACTAGTAAAACTTTTGATTGTACTAATACCACTCAAATTATTAGAAAGGAGAGCATTCAGAAGACCCACTTCTTTTCTAACTTCCGTATAATGAGGGCCTATTCGTGATTGAAATCTAAACGAACCCCAAATTATGATGGGAATTGGAATAATAGAATAAATTGCTATAGCTGGTGAGATGTAGAAGAAAATTGCACTAATGACAACAACCGTTGTTCCCACTTGTAATAGTTCATTCGCTCCTTTGTCCAAAAATCTTTCTAATTGATTAATATCATCATTCAGAATTGACATCAACTCGCCTTTTGATTGATCGCTAAACCAAGCCATTTCCAATTCTTGAATGTGTGAATAAGCATCCAATCTCAATTCATGCTGAACTGTTTGTGCCAGATTTCTCCACAAAACCCCATAAAAGTATTCAAAGAGTGATTCAAAAAACCAAATAATAACTGTCAATACAGAAAGAAGAATCAATTGGTCTTTGGGATCTGTATAACCATAATTCGACAATGCAGATTCTTCTTGCCTAGCCACGACATCGACTGCAGCTCCAATCAACAAAGGAGGTGCCAAGTCAAATATTTTGTTAAGAATTGAAAAAAGAGTAGCCAACCACATCGTAGAACGATGTTGTTTCATATGTGAAATTAATCTGTAAATCGGTGCCGTATCAGTCATTTATTTCACTCGCGCATAATGCTCATTTGCTATTTTTTTCAATGGAAATACCTCGTTAAGACTTGACCTAACAATGTAATCAATACCTTTTCCTTCTATAGCTTTAATTTCTAAGCGTTCTTGGTCTGTCATCTCAGTAGCCAATTTAACCTCCGATTCATCCAAATATGTTATCGGGCTGGGTACATCTCCAAGAATCATAATCTTTTCTTTATCTTTTTCAAAATTAGGAGTTGCAGATAATAATGCTTTAGTGTAAGGATGTTGAGGATTAGAAAATAATTCTTCAGTATCTGCTTCCTCAACGACTTTTCCCAAATACATAACTGCTAAACGATCACACATGTATTCTATGACTGACAAATCATGTGAAATGAAAATATATGTTAAGTCATATTTCCTCTGTAAATCATTTAATAAATTAAGAATTTGAGCTTGAACTGAAACATCTAAAGCCGAAGTTGGTTCATCTAAGACTAATATTTTTGGCTCTAAAGCAAGTGCCCTAGCGATTACTATTCTCTGCCTTTGGCCTCCTGAAAATTCATGAGGATATCTATACCGATGCTCTTCTCCAAGTCCCACATTTTTCAATAATTCAATAACTCTTTCACGTGTATTATCTGTTTTTCCATGTATTACCAATGGCTCACTCACAATATCTTTGATTAACATGCGAGGGTTCAAAGCACCCATAGGGTCTTGAAAAACAACCCCGATTTGACGGCGGAATCTACGCAGTTCATCACTTGTTAAATCTTCTAAATTGTTACACGAAAATTGTCCTCTAGTAAGTTCTTCTGACAAAACTACAGACCCTGAAGTTGGTTCTACTAATCTTAGTAATGTACGCATCAAAGTTGTCTTACCGCATCCACTTTCACCTACAATACCAAAAGTCTTTCCAGATTCAATTTTCAAATCCACGCCATCTAAAGCTTTGACCAATGCAATATCAGTTCCCCAAACATTCTTTACAGGGAAATGTTTTTTCAAATCTTTTATTGAAATAACTGCCTTATTACTCATATTGCTCCTGCTTCTCCTATTTCTGGTACTTTCAACCTTTCTTTACCGCCTTTTGGTATCGCATTCAATAATGCCTTAGTATATTCATGCTGAGGATTTGTAAATATTTGATCTACTGAAGCTTCTTCAACGATTTTACCTTTATACATGACTGCAACCTTTTCACATGTTTCAGCAACAACACCTAAATCATGTGTAATCAAAAGAACAGACATATTTTCTTCTTTTTGAATATCTTTAATCAATTGAAGTATTTGTGCTTGAATCGTAACATCTAAGGCAGTGGTTGGTTCATCTGCAATGAGCATTTTTGCTTTTCCAGCTAAGGCCATAGCGATCATGACTCTTTGTTGCATGCCTCCACTCAATTCATGTGGATATGAGCTAGCAATTTGCTTAGGATTGGGTAATTTCACTCTAGATAATGCCTCTATAACCATTAAATCAAGGGCTGATTCAGGAACCTCTTTCTGTAAATAGTCTCTCAGAAACATTATTCCAATCACAAATAAGAAAGGTAAACCAAAAGTAAATTGTCCAATCATCGTAAAAAGAGAAATAAATGAAATGCAGATGGCCATAATAGTAAATTCAACACCAGGAGAACTCTTCCATTTCTCACTCTTGTAAACTGGTATCTCTTTTTCATATGCCAATTTATTAATTTCAGCATCTTGATGAAGAACTAGAATTTCACCAACTTGCTCATTTACTGTCATTACAGGATTTAATGCAGATAAAGGATCCTGGAAAATTATGCCTATTTCCCCTCCTCGTATTTGCCTTAACCTATCTTCAGTAGCATCAGTTATATCTTCTCCATTCAGAATAATCTTTCCAGCAACTATTTCTGCTGTTTTGGGAAGTAACTTAAGAACTGAATAAGCAGTTACTGACTTGCCACTTCCTGTTTCACCTACTAAACCAAAAATTTCTCCATCTTTAATAGATAAATTTACCCCATCTAGAGCCTTCACAACACCATCATAAGTATTGAAATTTGTTTTCAAATCTTTTATTTCTAACATTTAATTCCTCTGTTTTGGGTCAAGAATATCTCTCACACCATCTCCTAACAAATAAAAGCCTAAAGCCCAAAGCGCTACAGCTAGTCCTGGGAAAAAGAAACTCCACCATTCCCCTTTCAAAATGTCATCCTGTCCAAAAGAAACAAGTTTACCCCATTCAGCAAGATCCGCACCCCCTCCAAATCCAAGAAAACCAAGGGCTGCTAAAGAAAGGACAATGCCTCCCATATCCATCGTTGCAATTACTATTATTGACGTTATACAATTCGGAAGAACATGCTTGAATATAATTCGAAAATCACTTGCTCCTGCAGCTTTTGCAGCCTCAATATAAGGTAATTTTCTAATTCTCAAGGCCTCAGCCCTAATTACTCTTGTAAAACCAGGCCACCAAACTATAATCAAAGAATACATCAACATCTCAATAGAATTATCACCAGTCACTGCGATAATAGCCAGCGCTAAAACTAAACCTGGTATTGCAATGAAAACGTCTGTAATTCTCATTACTATATCATCTACTCTTCCTCCGTAATAACCAGATACAGCTCCGATTACTACTGCAATAAATGTACCTGTAAATACAACCTTAACTGCAACATCTAATGAAGTACGGCTACCCCAAACAATTCCATAATAAATATCGTAACCTCTGTCTGTACTTCCCAAAATATAACCATCTTCCTCACCAGATTCAGCAGTACATGAGAAATAACAAGGTGGTTGATGATTGTAATTAAATTCAAAATGCTCTTCCATTCTCATTGGATCTCTTTGAGTTTCAGAAGGTGGAGCAAGCCATGGCGCAAATATAGCAATAGATAGTAAAGACAAAACTAGGAATAATCCTAATATCGTCAATGGATTTCTTTTTATTTGGTAAACTGCTCTCTTAAATTCATCAAACTTTGGAGCTAAACCCTCCTTAACATCCTTCCAACTATATCCAAGATACAAAATATAAACAAAAGTTGAAACGTAAATTATAGTCATGAAGAATCCTGATAGAATAGACAAAACTACAAATAAAGTACCAGAAAATAAAAACACTATCCACAAATCATCAGGATTTTCCCATAACCGCTTTCCAATTGCAACTGAACCAAGAAATATTAAAGATATCAGTATCAATAAACCAAACCAAACTGCAACATTAATACTTAGAAAAGTTACAAGAAGCATCAATATAGAAAGAGAAACAACCAACATTTCAGCTATGCTTGAATGGCCTCCTAACTCAACTCGAGGATCTAAAAATGCATAAAGAATATCAACAATAAGATTAGCAATAATGTAAAGAAAAGCTGAGAACAATGTATAAGCTAAAATTGCAGAAACATCCAAGCTTCTCATAGCTGTAATGGCCCAAGCGCCCAACCCCGGCCAAGTGAAAATTGTTTCAGTTAAAACTGAACCATTGATTAACCCTGCAAAACCCATTCCTAACAGTGTCACAGTAGGAATCATAGCATTAGGAGCTCCATGTTTGTAAGTGACTTGGTTCTCAGTCAAACCTTTAGATTTTGCTGTTCTTATGTAATCCTGACCCAGAACATCAAGCATGTTTCCTCTCATTAATCTGATAATTGTAGCCATAGAACCATAAGCTAGAACTGTAGCTGGAAGAATCAGATGTTTCAATGCATCTAAAAAATGTGGCCATGAACCTGCCGCTATTGCATCAATCAAGAGAAAATTTGTTTTAATCTCTATAGGATCTGTAATCTCCCAAAATAAAATATCTCTGCGTCCAACTATTTCCCAATCAGGAAAATTAATCGTAAAAAAATATTGTAAAAATAATGCAAACCAAAAAATAGGAATAGCTGAACCTGCTAATGCAAACAATCGAATGCTATGATCTTCCCAACGATTCTGACGAATTGAAGAGAAAATACCTAAGGGAATTGCCGTTCCCACCGCAACAATAAATGCTAAAATTGATAATTCTAATGTCGCCGCAAACTTATCTCTCAGTGCCTCGGAAACATCCTGATTGATAACTTTAGAATATCCCCAATCAAAAGTTATTACGTTCCTCAAATAAGTGACATATTGCACTTGAATTGGATCATTGACACCAAGTTTTTCTTCTAATATTTCATATTGTTCAGGTGTCGTCTTTTCAGTAACATATGGAGCTAAAGGATCACCCATACCATATGATAAGCAAAAAGTAATGATAGTTACACCTAACAATACCGGTATGGTCAGTGCTAAGCGCCTAAGAACATAAATCCAAAGCTTCACTGCTTGCAAGGGATGTTTTACTTAAGATAAACGTCTAACTCTTACTCAAAGTGTAGAAAAGAGTGCCATGCATCATATTGTGATACCAGCCATTAACCCACTCTCTCCAAATTTTATAACCTATACTTTGTGAAGACCAAATGTACAATGCTTTATCATGCTCCAAATCTGCTAAATCATAATACAAACTTTGCCTTATCGATTCATCTGATTCTGAAGCAGCCTCCGTTATCAGTTCATCTATATCATCATACTGGAATCCAAGATAATGTGCAAAGTGTCCTTCCCCATGTAAGAAGGGGTGTGCATAATTATGAGGATCGGCATAATCTGGCGCCCAACCTAAAAAGAAAAGTGGTAACTCATTCGCCCTTAACTTATCCAAATAAGTAGGCCATTCAAGCCCTTGAACTTCAACATTAAACTTAGGATTCATTTCTTCTAAGGCATTTTCCAATAATAATAATGCATTCAATCTTACATCATTTCCTAAATTGTAATAAGCAGTTATAGTGAAACCATCATCCCAAACTCCTGCAGCTTCAAAATGAGACTGGGCCATACTAGGATTATAACTATATTGTGGACCGTTTGGATCATAACCAAGTAATCCATCAGGAATCGGTCCTGTCGGTTGCTTCCCCCATCCATCAAGGATATTATTTATGTAGGAATCATAATCAAATGAATAGCAGAATCCCTTGCGAATATCTTCACTAGTAAAGAAATCTTTAGAAGGAGCTGTATCTTCGTAATTAGAAATATTATGATTGAAACCAATAAAACCCATGCTAAGAGATGGTAAATTAGCTTCGTAATTATAATCACCATAGGTTAGAACATCCTCACGATAATTAGGCTCAATGTAAACTGAATCTGCATTACCTGATCTAAATTCGAGAATTCTAGCTGATTGGTCATTATTCTTTTTTAGCAAAACAGTTTCAATAAATCCTGTAACCGTTATTCCTGTAGCTTGCCTCTGACCATCAGACCAACCTCTCCAGTATTCTGGATAATATTGCATCAATACATATTGTTCTGGTACCCATTTCCCACCATAATCTTCATTCATCTGATATGGGCCTGTCCCCATAACTTCCTTCTGTATTCCTGTACACTCAACGCCAGGACTAGGATAAGAACATCCTTTGCTAGAAACCCAAGATTTAGACAATATAGAACCACCATTGTAGGCCATTATAGGTAAGAATCGAGGTGCGGGTTCTCTAAGAGTAAATTGTACGGTGTACTGATCAATTTGTACGATACTATCTGCAATTCCATCACCATCTTCATCAGTATTATCTAAAACTTCAGTATACATCCAAGAAGGACCTGCTGCAAGATCCATAATTATCATTCTATTTAATGAGAAAACAACATCTTCACCAGTTAATTCTGAGCCATCATGAAATGTGACACCTTGCCTAATTTTGAAAGTGTAGGTCATACCATCTGGAGATATTCCTCCATTTGCGACAGTAGGTACTTCTTCTGCTAATACCGGTATTAAGTTATCTGTTCTTCCACGATCATAAAAGACTAAAGTTTCGTATGTATTTGTCAGAATTGCACCACTAGCTGTGTCGTAAGCTTCTGCAGGATCAAGACTTACGGGGTCTCCAATTGAAACTGAAGTGTAAACTTTAGGATTAGGCGATTCTGTACCTGAAGATTCTTCAGATACGACCCTTATTGTACGATAAACGGTATCTGCCATATTATTTGATCCTGTGACTGTTAATTCTACACAGTAACTTCCTAATGATGTAAGACTAGAAAATCCACCTGACGAACCAAATTTTTGTGAAATCTCAACTCCAGAATCCGTTTCACCATTATCAAAGTCCCATAACCATCCTGTTATATCTGATGTTGAAGGAGAACCATCAACCCAAGCCCAAGAACCTGCACCATTAAAATCAACGATTGAACCTGGAGCCACTACTGAAGATTTTACTGTAATTATAGCATGTGGTAAACCTGATCCTTCATTAACTGTTCCATGTAAAACTGTAATGTAAGTTAATCTGCGATCATTGTTACCAACAGCACCATCATTGTCTGTAACTGATAAAGATACAATATAATCTCCTGGATTTTGATATGTATGGAATATATTTTTACCATTTCCTGTTTCTCCATCACCAAAATCCCAACTGTATGAAGATATAGTTCCATCCTCATCAGTTGAATCTGAAGCGTCAAGTTGAACTGGGTCACCCAAGTCAACAACTCTCACACCTGAAACTACAGTTACAACTGCACTTGGATTATAATTACTTCCAATAACGTCGCCTGAACCAAAAAGATCGAGACAACCTGTGAACAGGAGTAGGCCTGCAATGGCCAGCGAGCTAAATTTTCCAAATCTTTTTTTCATTGTGTCACCGATATTGTGAATTGAGAACCTGGTGCACAGCCAGGAGGAACTTGAACATTGACAACTTGTCCACTAGGCATTGTGACTGTTAAAACTTGACCTGGAACAACACCAGGTGGAACCGTGATAGTCATTGATGCAGGTTGTACTGCCGAAAAAGACATCCCTGTAACATCGGGATTGATTTGAGAATTACTAGAGGGGACTTGGGGTGGTGGTACCGCAGGAGGTGCCGGGGCTACAGGTGCAGGAGCCATTGCCGGTGGTGGTGCTGCTGGAAGGCCCCAATCATCCTGAGGAGGTGCCACTGGTTGTTGTCTTGACCTCACAAAACCAAACACTACCAATCCAAAACCTGCCGCAGTTAATATTATGAAAATATAATCATACATAGTTGAAGGTCGAGTGCTGATATC
>JAPYSZ010000006.1:11138-20829 GCA_029941645.1 Candidatus Poseidoniia archaeon | reverse complement strand
CAGTTAATATTATGAAAATATAATCATACATAGTTGAAGGTCGAGTGCTGATATCTTCATTGATTACAGATTCAGATTGACCACTGTTCCCTACCTCAAATGTGATAACTACATTACTTCCTACTCCAAAATCATCCATCAAATTTTTGTTGAATATAAATCGTAAATCAGTATCTGATTTGCCTATTGATTCAACCCAAACTGATGTTTTATCATTATTATACTGGATTCGAGAAATCTTGTCTACAATTGTAACTAAATCTCCTGAATTATAGTCTCCAAAAGTCTCAACACCATTAGCATCTACGCTAAATTGATCCTTAAAATCTTGGCCATCTTTAGCAATAACTGAAGGGAAAATAATTACATATCCTAGAATTCCAACTACTGCCAGAACTGCACCTATTTTTGATAATAGATTAAAACCCACACCATCACAGTCTTACGTATTGATTTAAGACTTACCTATAATTCTCAATTTGTTTAAAATTAATTAAGGAATTTTTTCCTATAAACGGTTACTGCTATTCCAACAAGAAGTAATGCACCAATGGCCACCAATAGTGCCATATTTTGAGTGGATGATGAACCTGATGACTCGCCATATGCATAAAATTCAGAATGGGCCGATATTGAATGCATGCCATCTGCATCCACTGACCTAACTAATACAACATGATCTCCTGTAAAAGCCAAATCACTAACGCTAAGTGATATTTCCCAATCAATATAGATTGATTCATTTGTGCCAGGAGCATACTTAACCGATTTCCATGAATGACCATCCACACTGTATTCTATTCGATCTACTAAACCGCTCCTAGACCAAGAATGCCCTGTGATTGTAGTAATTCCACTACCTGTTTGCCAACCAGTTTGTGTATCTGTGACATATGTTTGTAAATCAACATTAATGTTCTCTGTATCTGTATTTACTAAGGCTGATTTAACTGCAGCATGAGCATCTACCATACCCCAGCCAAAGTGACGATTCCAATAAGGATCTAATTCTGGAGAAGTAGCCCATGGCCCCTCTTCCACACCTTCACCATCTGCAGAAGACAGTGTATCTTTTCTTTCTGCTGTAAGGCGTAATATTTCTCTTATTTCAAGAGCATTTAAATCTGAATTAGCCTCTATAATCAAAGCAATTACTCCTGAAACCGAAGGAGTTGCATATGAAGTGCCACTACCGCGCCCACTGTATCCATTGCCAGACGCATCTTGGCCTGGAATTCTATTGTAGCACCCTCCACTTGCATGACATGCTTCTGCTTGAACTATATTAGTTCCAGGAGCTGAAACGTCTGGTTTCATTTCGTCATAAGGATTACCATCATTATTATCTCTGCGAGGACCACGACTAGAATATGAGGCAATGCCATCATCTACACGATCTATACTATTCTTGTCATCAAGAGCTCCTACTGTTATTGAAAGACTAGAAGAACCCATCCCAGATAAACCATCATTATCTGAACCATCATTTCCAGCTGCCACAGATACTGCGATTCCAGCCAATGTTGCCTCGTCTAATATTTGTGAAAACATATCGGTTCCGTCTGAACCACCATCCTCATGTGAAGTAATGCCCCAAGACAAAGAAATAATATCTATGCCATAGCTCTCATTCTCGACATCGGGCCATTCTGTATCTTTATTGTCAATAACCCACTGAATACCATTCATTGCAGATTCGTAAAATTCTTGCTCAAGTATATAATTTTCAAAAGGACCAGCACCTAATGCTGTTCCAATTCTAACATCCACTAATTTAGCATCAGGAGCTGACCCTGTGAAATTCGATGGTTCTCCACTTGGTAGAACTCCCGTACTAGTCGCCATACCTGAACATGCAGTACCATGTTGGTTCTGATCATCGGGATCAAAGCTTCCATCATCCTCTTGTAAAGAAGCCATACATAGCACATCGTCTGTACAAACTGCATCAAAACCTGCAACAAATTTACCTTCTAAACCTGGATGTTCATTATCAATTCCTGTATCAACTATTGCAACATTGACACCTTTACCTGTAACTCCTAAATCCCAAGCCCCCTCTGGATAAACGGACGAATTACTGGCTTTTATGGCTGGAGTTTGAACATCACCATAGAAGACGACTTTTCCATAAGGTTCTATCATAAGCACACCAGGAAAATCACTTATTGTTTGAAATAAATTCGAATCCACCGTACCTAACAATAATCCATTGACAGAGGTTGCATGATATCTGATTTCAATACCTATTTCAGTTATTAATTCAATATCTTTACTAGTTATCTCATGGTTGTACAGAACACCAATTGGGTAATCAGATTCAATTCCTTCTAACCAATCAACAATACCATTTCTATTCAAATCTCTTGATGTAGTTTCCCACCATGGTAATTCATTCCAGTAATTGACTTTTACCTTTGGAATTTCAGAAAAAGACGTAGATTCAGAACTAGGTCCATCTATACCTGTTACTGGAAGTGAAGAAAACACCAGAATAGCTATAACTGTAAGGACACGAAATCTTTCCACTATTAGCTATGTAATGGTTGTCATAAAAGTTTTGAGGTCAAGTTTTAGAACCGAAACCTCCACCTCCAGGAGTTCGAATTATCACAGTTTCTCCAGATTTAACCACTCTTTCAACCTTGCCTCCTAAATCAATTTCTTCACCTGAAGCTTGTCTGAGAATATTTGAGCCACAAGATGCAGATTCACCGCCTGAAATACCATAAGGTGGAATATTCCGTCTTTCAGAAACAATGGATACTTTTCTAGGCTCCAAAAAACTAATTTCACGAATTACACCATTACCTCCTTTGTATTGACCATTACCGCCTGAATTTTTCCGAATCTCAAATTTTTCAAGCCTTATCTCTCTAAATCTATGTTCAAGTATTTCAGGATCTGTTGAACGGGTATTAGTCATATGAACTTGGACGGCTGAAGCTCCAGAAAAACCATCAGTAGCCCCTGAACCTCCTGCTATTGTCTCATAATACTGCTTTCCTGAATTGTCTTCAGAACCAAAGACGAAATTATTCATTGTTCCCTGAGAGGCTGCTGCAATACCTAATGCACCTAACAAAACATCTGTAATTCGCTGTGAAGTTTCAACATTACCTCCCACGACTGCGGCATCATCACTAGGATTCAGCAAAGAACCCTTTGGGATTATTATTTCAATTTGATCTAAACATCCTGAATTTAAGGGAATATCCTTATTGATTAAGAGTCTAAAAACATACAAGACTGCTGCTTTGGTAACTGCAATTGGTGCATTCAAATTGTTATCCATTTGTGAATCCGTTCCGCTAAAATCCACGATTGCATGGAAAGGGCGAATATTACCTTCCTTTTTCACTATTTTTATTTTTACCGAAATCTTTGAGCCATCATCTAAGAAATCCTCAAAAACTTTTTCTTTATCGTTATCATCTCCAAGATAATCTTTCAGTGCGTCACTCATAGCCTCAGCTGAATTTTCTCTAATATATTTCATATATGATTGAACTGTAGATAATTCATATTTTTCAATCATATTTCTAATTTCATGAATTCCTTTGCTTACGGCAGCAATTTGAGCATTAATATCGTGCTTTCTTTCTTCAATATTTCTAGCTGGATTCTCAGAGGATAATAAAATCTTTTCAAATTCTTTTTCCCGCAATTTTCCTTTGGACACTATCAAAAAATTATCTATGATTATTCCTTCTTCGTAAATAGTTTTAGAAAAGGGTGGAATTGAACCTGGAGTTATGCCTCCAATATCTGCATGGTGACCTCGGCTTGCAACATAAAATATTGGTTTTGTCGAACCTGAAAAAACAGGAGCGATTACCGTTAGATCTGGAAGATGAGAACCTCCCTTATGAGGATTATTAATTAGATAATAATCTCCATCTTTCATTTTTCCTTTATTAGCCGAAATAATAGATTTAACCGATTCACTCATAGCACCTAAATGAACTGGGACATGTGGTGCATTAGCAACTAAATTCCCATGACCGTCAAATAATGCACAAGAAAAATCAAGTCGCTCTTTGATGTTAATGGAATGAGCCGTATTCTGTAATGTAAAGCCCATTTGTTCAGCTATACTCATAAATAAATTATTGAATATTTCTAAGGATATAGCATCTCTTTCAGATGAAAACTGAGATTTCTGAAAAACTTTTTGATTGATTACAAGATGACCAAAATTATTGATACTGACGGTAAAACCCGGTTCAATATCTATTGTTGAATTACTATCTATTATTATTGCAGGACCTGGGATCTCGAAACCAACGGGCAAACTTTCTCTTGAATAAAAGGGCGTGTTGACAACATTCTTATCAAAATATACTTCAGCATAATGAATTGGCTCTGGTCTAACCAAACTTAAATCAACTGAGGAATTACCAATTTTTGTTCGATGCCCAGTTACTTCAACACGTACATTAGCAATTTCTAATTCATTAGAAGGGAAAAAACCGAATAAAGCCCTATGCTTTTCTCCAAAAGATGCAAGCATTGATTTGTATTCTATAAAGGGAATCGTGAGAGGGGTATCTGTTCCAGCCATCCGCAAATCTAAATATTTCTTTGTTGTAATATTTTCTGGAAGAATTCCAAGATTCTGAATCTCATCAATCAATGGTGACTCTAATGAACTAATCTCTGAAAATGCCCCTTTATGAGAATCTGAATCGAATTTTTCCACTAATGACTTTACCCCGTATCTGAATTGCTCAGCATTAGCAATTCCATAAGCTGAAAGAAGGCTAGAAAGAGGATGAATTACTATTTGTTTTATGCCAAGTATCTTGGCAATACTACAGCAATGCTGAGGCGCTGCACCTCCAAAACAAACTAACGCATGATCCCTTACATCATATCCTCTAGAAACCGATACTTTCTTTATTGCTTCAGCCATTTTTTCATTAGCTATATCTAAAAATCCTTTTGCTAATTCTTCCAGTGAAAAAAATGAATTTGTATTTTTGTTAATTTTAGATCTTAATTTTTCAAACTCGAAACGAGCTCTTTCGGAATTTAATTTATCATTCTGTTCCGGTCCAAAAACCTTAGGGAAAAAATTAGGGTTTATGCGACCTAAGACCAAATTTGCATCAGTTACTGCTAACTGTCCCTCTAATCCATAACAAACAGGTCCGGGAATAGCTCCAGCAGATTCGGGGCCAACTTGCAGCCTCTGACCATCAAACCACAAAAGTGAACCACCGCCTGCCGCAATTGTTTCTATGTCCAAACTAGATGCTTGAAAATTTATCCCACCAGTTTCAACTTCAGTTATTCTTGAAAAATGTCCATCATATCTAGACACATCTGTGGATGTCCCACCCATATCAAAACCAATTATAGAATCCAGCCTATTAATCTCTCCAACTGTAGCACACCCTATTGCACCTCCGGCAGGACCTGATAATATTGCATCTTTACCTGTTAATGATTTGCCATCGGTTAATCCTCCTGAACTTTGCATAAATTCTAGAGGTATATCTCCCAATTCATTCCTTAGCGATAGAATATATTTGCTAAGAATAGGGTAAAGATATGAATCAACAACCGTTGTTTGACCTCTACCAACTATCTTTATCAGAGGCATAATACGACTCGAAATAGAAATATTTGAGAAGCCCACCTTTTTAGCTATGTTATAGCATCTTTCTTCATTTACTGGATTTTTCCATGAATGCATTAAAACAATTGCAACAGATTGAATACCTGAATTGTATAGATTTATCAAATCTAATTCTAATTTTCGCTCATCCAGTTTACGAATTATATTGCCATCCGCACCTAAGCGTTCCTCAACCTCTGTAACGGAATGATATAATTGTGCAGGTTTTATAATAGACAAATCAAAGAGAGAAGGCCTTGCCTGATTGCCTATCTCCAAAAGATCTTTAAAACCTGAGGTAATCAATAATGCAGTTTTTGAACCTTTATGCTCAAGTAAGGCATTTGTGGCAATAGTAGTACCAATCCGCACTCTTTCTATTTTTTCTAAAGGGATTTTCTCCTCTGAAGATAACTGCAGAATTTGACGGATACCTGCAATTACAGAATCATCGTATGATGTAGACTCTGAAAGAACTTTAGAAGTGTGTATCTTACCTAAAGTATCTACACCTATAACATCTGTAAAAGTTCCCCCTCTATCTACTGCAAAAAACCATTTGCTCATACTTTTTTAGAACAATAGGGACACATAGACCATTTCTGATCAACTGCCTTACCACAATTAGAACATATTTTCATTTCTCTTTCTTTTGTTTTGGGAGCTTCAGACCACAAATCTGGAGATGGTGGAGGTGGTAATGGTTCAGGCCAAATAATTGCTATTCCCAAACTTACCACTAAACATATTCCTAATATTACTTGTACAACAAAAACATCTGTCAAAAGAAAATTTAATGCTGAAAGAATGCTGGTAGCTAAAAACGAATACCTTAACATGTATTCAATCTGAGTACATCGCTTCTATTTCATTAGCCCAATTCTCATTAATCTGCTTTCTACGAATCTTAAGTGTTGGTGTTAGTTCACCTTCATCTACGTTCAAATCGCGTGGAAGAATTGTAAATTTCTTAACTTGCTCAGGACTACTAAATCTCTTGTTTAGTTCCTGAACCTGATTATCTAATTCAGCATGTATCTCTGGATTCTCAGTGTAATCTGATAATTTCGAGCCTAAGGATTCTAACTTAGTAATTTGTTCGTTTGGATCCTTCGGTACTTCCGTTGCACCATCTAGTCCGTGCTTATCCCTAAGAATAGCACCTACATCAAGTGTCAATAGAGCGCTACAAAAATTTCGATTATCTCCTACAAGCATACATTGTGAAACAAGTGGAATTGATTTCATTGTCTCTTCGATTACAAGTGGAGCTATGTTTTTTCCAGCTGAACTTACGTATATCTCTTTCAAACGGCCTGTAACATAAACAAATCCATCGGTATCAACACGACCTAAATCACCAGACTTTAACCAATCACCATCCATAGTTTCTGCTGTAGCTTTGGGATTGTTGTAATACCCTTTCATTACGTGTCTACCACGGAACTGAATCTCTCCATCACCTTTCTCATTAGGATTATCGATTCGAATTTCGCCAGCAAATGTCTTGCCAACTGAACCAAATTTATTTGCACCCTTATGGCCTATAGTTGCTCCAGCTGAAGTTTCAGTCATACCATATCCTTCAAACAAAGGAATACCTAATTTATGGAATAATTCAAGAATATCTGGATTAATTGGTGCAGCACCAGTAATTGCATAAACGCAATTAGACATTCCAATCGCCTTCTTTGCCTTATTCTTGATGAAGCTACCGAGTAACGGAATTCCAAATAATTTTATCTTACCGCCCAGTTTAGCAATCAGATTACTGTATACCTTCTCGTAGATTCTAGGGACACCAATGAATAAATGAGGCTGTACCTCTTTACAATAATCAATTGCATGTAAGGGATTATCAACAACATGCATGTGCATTGCCTCTCTAATCCAAGCATGGTTATCAACTAACTGTCCAAACACATGAGCACATGGCAACCAAGAAACATATTTTTCACCTTGATTATAGCCCTGAATTTCTAAAACTTTACCAATCTCATATTCAAAATTATCATAAGTTAACTCAACACCTTTAGGATTACCTGTTGTTCCTGAAGTATAAATTAAAGTTGCTGTATCCTCAGGATTGATTCCTGCAATACTACTTTGAATTTGGGAATCCTGAACTTCTTTGCCTTTAGAAATAAAATCCGACCAGGATATTGCTTTGGGATGATCTGGCATATCAACACCATCCATCACAACAATAACTTCGACGTTTTCAAGTGAATCCATAGCTTCATGAAGACGATAAGAACACATTTTTCCCGTATCTCCTCCATGCATAGGATTATGGCCCACAAATACGAACTTAGAGTCTGAATTACCTACAACCCATTCAACCTCGTTGGGAGAACAAGTGTGGTAAACACCAACTGCAGCTCCATTACAGAAATTTGCTGCGGCATATGCCATATACCATTCTTTACGATTGTAAGAATAGATACTTAATTTGTCGTTCTTAACAAAACCCATGGCTGTAAGAGCTTTAGCAACATCCATAGTTTGTTTAAAGAAGTCTGACCATGTTGTAGTATCCCACTCACCGTCATCATTCTTAGAAGATACTGCAGGTTCATTAGCATATTTTTTTGAATTTTCAATCAAGTATTCAGACGTCGTCATTGCAGACATAAGTGGGATAACACTACCAGATTATATTAAGTTTAAGTTACAGTCTCAATAGTTTAGACTTGGCTATCACAAATTCTTCTTCACTAAGAATTCCGCTCTCTCTCATCTCTGCTAATTGCACAAGTTTAGACATCATTTCATCCTCGTCTGAACCGCCTGCAGGTATGGCTGGAGTGGCTGCCTTCTCCATCTCATTTCTTTCAACCCTTCGCTCATTGGGTGTTAATTCACTCTCAATTATACGTGCCTCACGTGCAGAACGGCGGGCTTGTTGAATTGCAACCAAAAAATTTAAGTGATTATTAGATTTAAAACTAGAACTAGCTGATTGGAAATACTTCTGGGCTGTCGTAGTATCTAAATTATCACTCGCAGCCTCTTCAATCCTCTTTTGAGTATGGACCATTAAACGTTTCAAGTATGGTTCAAGGCTGTACTTGCAGGTACCGCCAGGTCCTCCTAAAAACACGTAACCACCACCACTTGCCATAACACCTATAGGAGATAATCTCGGTTTAAATCCCCAAACTTTACGACCTTCTTTAGAAAATAATGTTATTTTAGAAGCAGATTCACCCACGGAAACAAAATCAGCTGTCTGAGTCATATCAATCCAAACCGGTTGCTTATCGAAACTCTTTTTCCAAAGTATACGTGAACTTTTAACACCAAAAGAAAACGTCTGATCACTAGTCAAATAGCCTATGTAATCTCCGTTTGAACTTATACATGACTGTTTGACTTCACCAGATACTTCTTTAGCCCAAAGGATTTCACCATTCTTGTCGTATAAATAAAGATGAGAATAATCTGTACCTGCCAAAATAAATTGACCATCCGAAGAAATATTAACTGTATTAACTGGAAATTCGGAATTGCTAAGATGAGCCTCCCATCTAGCTTTCCCTTTACCATCAAAAATCATTAATTTTCCCAAAGCAGTACCAACTGCAATCGTATTTCCATTTGAAGAAATACTAGTTGAAACTGCCGAACTATCTAATTCTCTATGCCAAATAGCCTCACCACTTCGTTTAACAAGATAAAGAACTTTTTGACCACTAGCAATCGAAATTTTACCAGTTCGAGTTGAAACCGAAATATCTTTGATGCGTCTTATCTTATTGTTAGTCCAAACAGGCCTACCTTGTTCATTAAGAATAGTTAATCCTGTTTTATGACCCACTCCTGCAAATTTCCCATCAAGACTGATAGATAATGCTAAAGGAGAGGCGCCTCCTTGAAATGTCCATATTGGATTACTTTCACGCATATGCTGTAAATACTAAGCTATTGCTCCATTTAAAATTTAGTGAATATTTATAATATAAGAACTGCGGCAGCAACCGTTGTTGTCCACGAGCCTTCGGAACCTACATAACCTGTCTGAACTACAGACTTTGTTCTTACAATTCTATTATCTATACTCCAGAG
>JAPYSZ010000006.1:0-11038 GCA_029941645.1 Candidatus Poseidoniia archaeon | reverse complement strand
AACCTGTCTGAACTACAGACTTTGTTCTTACAATTCTATTATCTATACTCCAGAGTTTACGCTTTTCATCCCAAGATGCATCGGGATTAAATTTTATTCCATAGGTTGTTGCAAGCATTTCAGCCGCCAAGTCCTCCACATATTCTTCCATCTGGTAATTATCCATTCCTATTCCATGATGTTCTGAAAGATAGCCATAATCTTCTCTATCACGGGGGACTGCAACCCCGATTCCCGAGCTAACAAGTGTTGAAGACTTATTACTCTCAGATCTCGCTAATACGATAGGAACTAACTGGCCCGGATGAAGCTGTTTGACGCCTTCTTTTCTATCAACAAAATCACAATTGGGAGGTAAAATACTAGATACCGTAATCAAATTTAGTGATGCGATGCCTGCATCTCTCAAAGCTAACTCAAAAGAAGCTAATTTTTCCTTGTGCATTCCTATACCTTTAGTCAAGAATATTTTCTTAGGTACCAAATTCTTCGAAGTCACCTTTTTACCTAAAATTACATCTATATAATGTTTCCACAAATAAAAATAAGTCAATTGACGAATTCAAATACACAAATAATTAAATACCAATCCCTAAATCGAGACATTGTGCAAGAACAGCTCACTAGAAGAATTGCTGGAGAAATTGTGGTTTCGGAAAAACCTGGTGAAACCTTAAAAAAATGGAGAGAAATTTTCCATCTTTCACAAAAAGAATTTGCCAACCTTCTGGAAGTTAAACCATCTGTAGTTTGCGACTTTGAAAAAGGAAGAAGAGCTTCACCGGGAATAGGAACCGTTAGAAAATTTGTAGAAACCATGGTAGACTATGATTCAGCCCATGGAGGGAAAATTATCAATAGTATGGCTGGAGGTCATACAAACGAGGCCATTGTAAATATCAAAGAATTCACTAGCGGAGTAACGATAGAAAAAATGTTGGAAACCATTGAAGGTGAAATACTAGCTGGAAGTGAAGAATTAATTGGAAGGCCAATTTATGGATATACAATGGTAGACTCATTAAAGGCAATTACGACTTTCAATGCTTTTGGTGAAATGTATGGTTGGTCTAATGAAAGAGCTGTATTTTTTTCGGGAGTTCATTATGGCCGTTCACCTATGATTGCAGTCAGAGCGCACCCTGTCAAACCAAGAATGGTTGTTTATATCAAGCCAAAAACGGTTGATCAATTGGCACCCAAACTAGCTGATATGGAAAGAGTAGTTCTTGTTAAAACTGAACTTGATGAAAAAACAATAATTGAAAAATTAAGGTATCTAAAATAAGGAGAAAAAAATGAACGGAATCGTAAGTTATGGAGCATATGTGCCCTGTCATAAAATTGAAACTGGAGAAATTGCCTCAGTGTGGGGTGCAGACGGAAGCGCTTGGGCCAAAAACCTAAATGTTTACTCTAAATCGGTATCAGGGCCCGATGAAGATGTGATAACCATTGCTGTAGAGGCTACAAGACAAGCAATGAAAAGAGGAAATCTGAATGGTGATCATATTGGAGCCATATATTCAGGTTCTGAATCTCATCCATATGCTGTAAAACCAACTTCAACCATTGTTGCTGAAGCAATAAGCGCCACACCAAATCTAACTGCAGCCGATTTTGAATTTGCATGTAAAGCTGGCACTGCAGCCATTCAAACTTGCTTAGGTATGGTTGGTGATAAACAAATAGAAAATGGAATTGCCATTGGAGTTGATACTTCACAAGGGGCTCCTGGTGATGCCTTAGAATACAGTGCATCTGCAGGAGGTGGAACTCTTATTATTGGAAGTAAAAATGTTATCGCAACAATTAATGATACTACATCCTATACTACAGACACGCCCGATTTTTGGAGAAGAGAGGGGCAAAAATATCCGAGGCATGGCGGACGTTTTACAGGTAAACCTGCATTCTTCAAACATGTTATTAGTTGTGGAATGATGATGATGGAAAGAGCAGGGACTGAAGCAAAAGACTATGATTATATAGTTACACACCAACCCAACGGGAAATTTCCAATAAGAGCTGCAAAAACACTAGGATTCACAAATGAACAATTTGAGACTGGACTACTTACCCCGAGGATTGGTAACACCTATTCGGGTGCTATATTCTTAGGACTCGCAGCTATACTAGACATTGCAAAACCTGGAGATAGAATCTTGGCTGTGGCTTATGGTTCAGGAGCTGGAAGCGATGGTTTTGACATCACTATAACTGATAAAATTTCTAAAATGGACCGAAGTGAAACCGTTGAGGACATGATTTCCAGAATGAAAATTGTTAATTATGCAACATATGCAAAATACCGAGGTAAACTAAACATGGGGGCTACAAAATGAGAGAAGTAAGCATAATTGGTATAGGTATTACTAAATTTGGAGAATTATGGGATAAATCTTTGCGCCAGTTAGGGCTAGAAACTGGACTTGCTGCAATAAGCGATGCTGGAATTAAAAGTAAAGATATTGATGCCTTGTACATAGGAAATATGGCCGCTGGATCTACATTACAACAAGAACATGTAAGTGCATTAATGGCTGATTATTGCGGTTTAACAAATCATAATGTCCCAGCAACGAGAGTAGAGGCTGCATCGGCCTCCGGTGGTTTAGCAATTAGACAAGCATACATGGCTATTGCAGGAGGATTCATTGATATTGCAGTAGTTGGTGGAGCTGAAAAAATGACGGATGTCAGCGATTCAGAATCATCATACACTGTAAGCATGGGTTCAGATGAGCAATGGGAATCTAAAGCAGGGGCAACATTTGCTTCCTTGCATGCAATGATGACTCAAAGCCACATAGAACAATATGGAACTACAAGAGAAGAGATGTCTGCTGTATCTGTAAAAAACCATTACCACGCCTCTATGAACCCAATAGCCCAGTTTCCATTTACAGTCAGCGCAGAAGCTGTATCCAATTCGGGACTTGTATCAAGTCCACTAAGAATGTTGGATTGTGCACCAAACAGTGATGGTGCTGCAGCCGTTATTCTTTGTGCTACAGAAAAAGCAAAAAAATATAGTAAAAAATCTATTAAAATTATAGGCTCAGGCCAAGCATCAGATACATTGAGCTTGCACCATAGACAACATCTAAATCAAATGCCCGCAATTAGAGTGGCTGCAAAGAGAGCATTCAAAAGCTGTGGAAAAAAAGTAAGTGATCTTGACCTCATAGAGGTTCATGATAATTTTACAATTTCAGAAATTATAGCTTTAGAAGAAATAGGTATTTTCAGAAGAGGAAAAGCAGCGGCTAAAATACTAGAAGGCGAAACAAAACTGGGAGGCAAAATACCCACAAACACAAGTGGTGGACTCAAGGCTCGTGGACATGCACCTGGAGCTACAGGAATAGCACAAGTAGTTGAAGTAGTACAACAACTAAGAGGAGAAGCTGGTGACAGACAAGTTAAAGATGCAAAAATTGGAATGGTAGAAAACCATGGCGGTACTGCTGCTACGGCAGTCATACACATATTGGAGAGTGAATAATGTCAGTACCACGATTTTGGAGAGAACTTGATACGCGTTACAACCTAATAGGGTCGTACTGCAAAATAACAAAAACATACCACTATCCAAGAAGAAGTTTCAATCCTAAGGCTGGAAGAGAATCTATAGGTAGCATGAAAGATTACCAATTCAAAGGCATCGGTAAAATAGTTAATTCAACTGTTGTATATCAGGCCCAAACAGGTTATGAAATGTTTGGCCCCTATTGCATGGCTATAGTAAAATTAGATGAGGGACCAATGATGACAACACAAATCGTAGATTGTGACCCTAATAAAGTCAAACCTGGTATGAAAGTCAAATCTGTTTTTAGAAAACTAGGAGAAGATAGTGAAAGTGGAATATTGCACTACGGAACCAAATTTATTCTAAGTGAAGACATAGAAGTAGAAGAAGATAATGAAAATCTTCCTGATATAGAAGTTTGAGTCTTCGAAACTTATATATCTGGAGTTAAGGAGTCCGTTTCCATAAATGCCTAAAAAAACCAAGAAATTGGAAGACCCTCGAATATGGGTTAAGGATTTGGATATTAAATCAACAGAAGATATTGCAGTCCCAAAAATGCTAATTGATCAGGTTATTGGCCAAGAACAAGGCGTTGAAATTGTACGTAAAGCCGCAGAACAAAGAAGACATGTGATGCTAATTGGAGATCCTGGAACTGGAAAATCAATGCTAGCACGATCAATCTCAGAGCTTTTACCAGAAGAAGAATTACAAGATGTATTAGTTTATCATAATCATGAGGATAACAATGAGCCAAGAATTAGAGTTGTACCTTCTGGAAAAGGAAAAGAAATTGTCCAAGTTCAGAAAGCTCAGGCAATGATAGAAAAAGAGAAAAAAGCAAAATCTCAAATGCTTATCGTATTTGCAATAGTTGGTTTTGGAGTGCTATGGTTCATAACTGCAGGATTCAATCCCATGTATATTTTTTACAGTCTAATTGCCGCAGCTTTTGTTTTTATGGCTATGAGATATACAAACCAAAGAAATGAGACTGCAAATATCCCTAAGGGCTTGGTCTTGCATGAAAAAGAAATGAAGGCACCTTTTATTGATGCAACAGGAACTCATGCAGGTGCATTGTTAGGCGATGTTAGACATGACCCCTTCCAATCAGGAGGACTTGAAACTCCAGCTCATGACCGCGTAGAAGCAGGCGCAATACACAAAGCCCACAAAGGCGTTCTATACATTGATGAAATCAATTTACTTAGAATTGAATCACAACAATCACTTCTAACTGCAATTCAAGAAGGTGAATTCTCTATCTCGGGTCAATCCGAAAGATCTGCAGGGGCAATGACCAAAACTGAACCAGTTCCCTGTAATTTCGTACTTGTAACTGCTGGAAATCTAGATGCAATTCAAGGAATGCATCCGGCACTAAGAAGTAGAATCAGAGGTTATGGATATGAAGTTTACATGAACTCAACTATTCCAGATTCACAAGAAAATAGGGAAAAATTAGTCAGATTTATTGCTCAAGAAGTTACTAAAGATGAAAAAATTGGGCATTTTTCTAAAGAAGCAATTGGAGAGATAATACACGAAGCACAGCGCAGAGCTGGAAGACAAAAGCATCTTAGCTTAAGACTTAGGGAACTTGGTGGTTTAGTTCGAGTTGCTGGCGATATTGCAATGGAATTAGGTGACGATACTATTACTGCCGAACATGTTGTTAAAGCTAAAAGGATTGCAAAACCTCTAGAACAACAGATTGCAGATCGTTATGTTGAACGTAGAAAAGACTACAAAATATATTCAATTGAAGGATCTGAAATTGGAATGGTTAATGGACTAGCTGTAATGGGGGCAAACTCAGGAATGTCTGAAATGGCAGGTATTATGATGCCCATTGTTGCAGAAGTGACGCCAGCTCAATCAAAAAATAGAGGGAAAGTTGTTGCTACTGGAAAACTGGGTGAAATTGCCAAAGAGGCTGTAGAAAACGTATCTGCTCTAATAAAAAAATATACTGGTGCGGACATTTCAAAATATGATATACATGTCCAATTTGTTGGTGCTTATGACGGTGTTGAAGGTGATTCAGCATCTGTATCTATCGCTACTGCTGTAATCTCAGCCTTAGAAAATGCAGAGGTTGATCAAACCATGGCCTTGACAGGATCACTAAGTGTAAGAGGTCAAGTACTACCAGTAGGTGGTGTTACTGCAAAGATAGAAGCTGCTGCTGAATCGGGCGTTACAAGAGTACTCATCCCCGCTATGAATATGCAAGATGTTCTCTTAGAATCGAAATACAAAGATATGATAAAAGTCATACCTGTTGCTACTCTAAAAGATGTTTTGGACAATATATTAGTAGCTGGACCTAGGAAAGAAGGACTTTTGAAAAATTTAACTAAATTCGTACCAAGGTCTACTCTATCTGGCAACACAGTTAACACTCCAGCCTAGTATAGTCTAACCTTACCAAACTCGCTTAATTTTTCAACTAAAGTAGTCATATCCTCTGATGTAGCTACAATAGATGTTCCTAAATGTGCAACAGACGAAACTGAACCAATTGGCATTTCATCAAGAATATGTGATATATTATCATTAACTAATCCGGACTTTTCTGTAAACAAGCGCCCTATTTTTATTGAGGATCTTATATTTGGCTTACTAATCGGGATATCTAATGCTGCAGAGTTAATAATCTCAATCCACTTTTCATCAGTAATAATCTCTGATGTGTCGCGACCTACTCCTGAAATGCAAACTGCAAATTTTTCTCCAATAGGAAATGATTGGGTTTCGCCACCATATCCTGGAGTTTGTCTTATGACTATTGAAGGAAAAATATTAGTATGAATTGATTCAGCTATCGCGATAACATCTCCTAAACCAGTTCTAAATTCAACCTCAGCTTGATGAGCTGCTTTGACACACAAATCAAGATTCTTCTCTAATTCCATACATGCGGCTAAAGCTGAAGCACCCGAAATACCAAAACCTGAACCTAAAGGCAAATCATGCCTAAGATAAACCGTCAGACCCTTGTTCGCAAAACCAAGTAATTCTAAGGCTCGTAAGGTAACTGGATCCTCCACCGAAGTTCCTTCCCTAATGACTACATTATGTTTAATTTCAGATTGTTCTCTTACGACTGCACAGTGTACTCCCTGTGGTAAGATTATACCTACGCCCGTAGAACCCATTGCTAACAAATCTGAATCTGGCCAAATTGCAAAAGTTAAACTTATGTGTCCCGGAGCAAAACTCATAGCAATCCTTTATACAATTCAATTGTTTTTGCTATAGTTTTAGACCAAGTTCTTTCCCTCGACGCATATTTAAAGGCAGAATCAGACAATTCACTCAAAAGTTTTTCATTATTTATAATTTTGGAAATTGCGTCGGCCATTTGACCTGGTCTTACTAGTAAAGCATGACCTTGAGTTGCTTCTTCGACAGAGGGTAAAAGGGTAGCGACAACAGGAAGATTGCATCCCATATATTCATATATCTTCAAAGGTGAAAAACCATAATCTACATTGGGATAAGGAGCTAAACCTATGTCTGCTTCAACTAAAAGACCAGGTACCTCATGTCTTTCCAGCCGACCAATATGGTGTAAATTCCTTAATTTAGGAAGATTGTGACCATAGCCCCCACCAGCAACAACGACACTAATATTTGGATTAACTTTTGCAATCTCTGCTAATTCATCTGTACCATGCCAAGGGCCCAAAGCCCCTACAAAAACTACCATCTTGCCAGACAAACCCAATTTCTCTTTAATTCCTAAAGGTTCAGTTTTGAGATTGAATAAATCATTCTCATAACCGTTCTGTATTACTGAAAATTTCTTAGCCTTAGGATTCCATTCAGATATCTGATCTCTAAGTATTGAACTAACTGTAAACCCTCCGTCTGCCAACTCTATTTGATTACGGCAAGAACGAATAGCCCTCTCATGATAAGGCCACAATCTTGCAGCCCTAGTAGCTGACAATTCTGATCTCATCCAATTATCATCAACCTGAAGAATAGACTTGACTCCTAATTCAGAAGCTGCTTGGACACCAGAACCTGCAAAAATATAACCCCTATCATGAACTATATCGAACTCATTAGCTTTTAATTGTTCAATCACTTTTTGATATGCATGTTTTGTAAATATTATTCTTTCAAAAGGTATTCCAGGATTAACTATTGAAACAAAATTCAAATTAGAGCTAAAATTTGATTTATCAACACTATTTTTATTGAATCTACAAAGTAGAGTTACTTCTATACCTTTCTCAGCAAGCCCATTAGCTAAGGCCAACTGATGAAGCGTCTGCCCCAAGGTGTCTGGAACCCTCACAGAGGGTGCTACCATCAAAACTTTCACAGATATATAGGAATGAACAGGTTTTAGAACTGTCGCTATGGGCCATTGTGGCAAATATAGCTGTAATTTGTGACCGCGAATTCTTTGAACCGTTTGACCAAAGAGTCTACAAAGAAGTTTGTACCATGAAAAGGGCAGGTCATAATATTGAGATTATTACACCCCATAAATCGACCAAAGAAAAAGAATTTGAAGGTACGAAAGTACACTGCGTGAGTACTAATGGTATGTTTGGTTCTGTAGCTCTTAAATTAATCAAAAAGGCCTTGAAAAAGAATTACGATTTGTTTTATTGTCATGAACTAGATCCGCTGATTTACAGCATTCTTTTAAAAGGAATAACAAAAAAACCAGTAATCTGGGACTGTCACGAATATTTAGTTCCAATGAAATTTGAATTACAAGGGAAAATTGCATCAACGATTACAGAATTCGCAATTTCTATTTGTGCCCCGAGAGTCAATCATATAATAACTGTAGACAATAGATTAGCAAGAACTCTTTCAAAATTTGGGAATGTAACCGTTATACCTAATTATCCTAGCTTATCTGATTTTGATATAACCTTAAAAAAAGATGAACATAACGAAATTGTCGCTCTCTATGTGGGAAGTTTAACAGAAAGAAGAGGGATCAAGGTTATTCTAAAAAGTGTTAAAAAAGTTAGAGAAAAATACAATTTAAAACTCAGAATCGCAGGTGATTTCTACGATAAAGAACTAAAGATTTGGGCCAAAACATATGATAAGGAAAATAATCTAGATGTTGATTGGTTAGGATGGGTTGATTATAGAGAATTGGCACCCGTTATAAGAGACGCTGATTTTGGACTTTTTATGAACCAACCAGGACCTAGATATCTGAAAGGACTCCCAACTAAGATATTTGAGTATATGATTATGGGGCTACCTGTGGTATCTGCTACGGGACCGCTTCTGAAAACACTAATTAATAAGTATAATATTGGTTTAACTGTAGATTCAACAAATATAGATTCCATTGCAAAAGGAATAGAGAAAATGGCTCAGCGAAAGGATCTCAAAGAAATGGGAAAAAGAGGAAACAAAATAGTAAAGGAATCATATTGCTGGGAAGCAAAAGAAGATAAATTGTTAAGAATTATAGAAAAACTGACTAATTAAGTTCGCCACGAACAAACATAATGTAGCGTTGTTCTTCATTTTCTTCAAAAGGATGTTGGCCAATATTTCTTTGATATGCTATTCCCATCCATGAACCATCAGGTGAAATAACAGTTTCAAAGAAATCATGTAGTGCATGGACATCGCTATTGGCTTCTTCATAACTTGTAACTGTGTGCAAAGGTGTTGGGTCTGCTATCTCAAATTCCCAAGTGTCATTTAATTGTGGATTATCTAAATATGCAGAATAAAGATGCCATGGTGTACCTTCTGTGTAGCCTGTGGAATTACCTGTCGCATAATCTAAGCCATAGAAAGAAACTGCTATGCGATTTGTCTCACTGATAGATACAAAAGGATACATGGTTATTCCATCCCAATCAGGAGTTATTTCCCAAGTTGACCAATTGACTCCATAATCATAAGATAATGCTATGTTCATCTCCCATGCACCTATTTTCCCCTCTGGGCAATCAGCCCATACTACTGCAACCGTACCTTGCTCATTTGTATTGACTAAAGGATAACCTTCTGGTGGATTTCCCTTTCTCTCACCAACAACTACAGGATCCTGCCAGCTACCATCTGATGGGCCTGGGCCAGTGCCTCTGCCATAATCATCACTTATTCTTACTATAACTGTGCCTGAAGTAGTATCTGCGTTTTCCTGAGCTACGTAAACATAGGAACCATTACGCTGTGCAGCGATAGTAGACCATCCGCCCGGCATAGAATAACATTGCGAAAATGTAGTTCCACCATTTTCTGAATGATAATACCAATAACGCCCAGAATCTATTGTACATTCTGGTGGAGGTGCCCCTGAATTACCTAAATAATGAATTATGCCATCACCTTGTGCAGCCAACCATGGCCTATCATCTGCTGCCATGGAATTCATACGTTGACAGACGCCCAATTCATAGGAATTACCACCGTCTGAAAATATATGCCACCAATTGTCCTCTAAAGTAGTATCTAAATAGTAAATCATATCATTCGAATCTACCGAAATATCACCCTCATCTCCTAAACATTCTGAACCACCTGCTGCATAATTAGCCATTAACATATTTCCGGGTGTTGAATCAAAATTATCCCCATGATCCCAAGTAAGTCCGCCATCATTTGTCTTCCAAAACCATGAAGCCCAGTAATCCCATGAAGTACTCTCACCATCCGTACAAGCATACCACAATCCAGGATCATCAGGATCAAGGAAAATTGGAATAGGAGAATCTTCACCACCCCATCTTAAATCTTTATGAGCGGTAACAAACATATTTCCTTTAGAATCAAGTGAAAGACTAGGCTCATATCCAATACCATATTCAGGATGCTCCTGGCCATTATTCTCATCAATACATTCTTCATGTCTAGGCATGAATACGGGTTCAAGCCAATCAGTTCCTTTATTAGATTTTATTATGTCATCAATTTCCTGATTTACACCTTCATCAAGCCAAATCATAGTCCCGGAAGCTGTTAACATTGTAACAACAAATGCGGCAAATAGCTTCTCCTTACCCGAAACAAACATATTATTCTTTGCAGTAATGGAGGGATATATAGAATATTATGGATGCTAATATTTTATAGTCGCGGAAAACTATACTAACTCCAGCATAATAGGATATGTCCTAATCTGGTAAGATTAAAAAAATAAGGTGTGAAATGGCAAGTCAACCACAAAGTTACGGTTCCATACGCGAATTTCTGGATAATTTGCCAAATCAACCATGTGTTTGGCAACCTGAAAATGCAAATATTTGTGTTACTTGCCTGAGAATAAACGAACCCGTTGCAAGAGTTTGTTCTGTTTGGGCCCAAGCACTTGAAGAAGCACCATTAGAAGAAATAGATTTTGAAGAAGAAGTGCGATCTTTACCCTCAGTCGTTGAAATCGAAGATGACTTTGAAATGGTAGAGAGTGTTACTCCTGTCTTAGGAGGTATTACTGTGGCTGAAGTCGATATTGTGGAAGCTAGTAGCGACTGGAATATGATTGCTGAACCT
>JAPYSZ010000005.1:22894-31744 GCA_029941645.1 Candidatus Poseidoniia archaeon | reverse complement strand
GAAGTAATTCCCGGTAGTGATACTATAAGGGTCTATAACGCCGCTTCAAGCACGATGACGCTCACTGGTATTGAAGTTTATAATGGGGCGACAAAATGTGCAACACTTTCAGGATCTTTAGCTGCTGCAACTGAAAGTTCGACAATTACTTGTGTTGTAAATGCAGATGACGGTATCTATATGGTAGATACAGATGGAAATAATGATGATAGTTCAGATATTGGATTTGATGAAAATAGCAAGGCATGGGTAATAGATGGCGTGTGCTGGAACGATGGAAGTGGCACTGATTCCGAATGTAATACCTTAAGTGATACTATGATTCAAGCTGGTGTCTGGGGCCTGAATGATTATGTAAACGATATTGGCAGCGGAATTGAGCTCATTTCTAATGGTAACAATGATGAAGCTTTTGATGATTGGAAAGCCATCCCTGAATTCTCAACCCTAATGATGCCAATAGCTTCCGTATTGATGATTATTGGATACAATTACAGAAAAAGAAATAATTTAGAAGCTTAATCTAAATTCGACGCCACTTGGTTCCATCAGGAGTATCCTGAATCTCGATTCCCATATTGTGTAGTTTTTCTCTTATTGAATCTGATTTAGACCAATCCTTGGCTTCGCGTGCCGAATTTCGCTCAGATATCAAGCTTTCAATTTTACCTTCAAGGCCATCATCTATAATTTCAGAACTAAATAATCCAAGAACATTACTTCCATAGGTTTCAAAAGTATCAACTAAGCTCTTTAGTAAATCTGAATCTAGTTTAGATACATCAAAATTATTAGAAATTCGGGCTAATTGAAATAATTCAGCTATTCCTTCGCGCGTATTAAAATCATCATTCATAGCTGAAACGAAATTTTTGCGACAAGAATCAATTGCCTTGTTTAAATCGGAAGGGTTTTCTTTACCATTAGATTTAGTATCTCTTAAACGATTGTAAGTACCTTCAAGACGCCGGTATGCAGACATAGATTCTTTCAAATTTATATCGCTAAAATCAATAGGTGATCTATAATGTCCATTAAGCAGATAGAATCTCAAAATTGGTGCACTGTATTCCTTCATAATGTCTCTCACTAAGAAAAAATTATCTAATGATTTTGACATCTTCTCCTTATTTATTGTAAGATGGCCTGAATGCATCCAATAATTGACCATTGGAGAATGACCTGTATGACATTCTGACTGTAATATTTCAGATTCATGATGAGGAAACCTAAGATCTATTCCACCGGCATGAATATCAAAATTCTTTCCTAAGTGGCTCAATGACATCGCTGAGCATTCAATATGCCAACCAGGCCTTCCTATTCCCCAAGGGCTGTCCCAAGTAGGTTCATCTGGTTTAGCTCCCTTCCATAAAACAAAATCAGAAGGGTGCCTTTTACGAACATCAATAGCGATCCTAGAACCAGCCTCCATATCTTCAATCTTTTGTCCAGTCAAAGTTCCAAAACTTTCTGATGCAGATATTACGTCGAAATAAACATCAGAAGCAAGGGCTCCAGGAGCAGGTTCAACAACATATGCATGATTCTTATCTATCAAATCCGATATAATTTCTATCATTTCTTTAATGAAATCTGTTGCCTTAGGCATATGTGTAGGAGGTCTGACCTGTAAATTTTCAAGATCCTCTGTTGTTCTATCAATATACTTATTCGCTAAATCTTTAGAAGGTACATTGTCTTCATTAGCTTTTTGGATGATTTTATCATCTATGTCTGTATGATTCTGAACAAAATTGACGTCATAACCTAGATATTCTAACCATCTACGAATTACATCAAACGCGATATAAGTTCTAGCGTGACCTAAATGCATATCGTTATAGACTGTTAAACCGCAAACATACATTCCTACCTTATTCGGTTCAATCGGACGGAAATCTTCGACACTGCGAGTTGCTGTATTGTAAAGTCTAAGCACATGTTTACAAGGACAGGAGATTAAAACCATCTCGCCCTAATGTCTTAATGCCTGAATTACCCGAAGTTGATTCGTATAGAACTGGATTAGCTAAAACTATGAAGGGATGGAAAATTAAGGGAGGAAAGGTAATTTGGCCTAGAACGTCAGACGCTAATTTCGAGAAGATTAAGAATCAAAAGATAATAGAATTCAATCGGAAAGGAAAATATTTGATAATTGACTTAGACAATCACCACATAATTATTCATTTGAGAATGACTGGAAGGATTGATATTACAAATGGAGACACTCCAAAATATACTACCGTTGAAATTCAGTTCGAAAATGGTAAGAAAATGTGTCTTGTGGATTATAGAAAATTTGGAAAAGTATGGATTGTTGAAAATACTGATGATATTGTAGGGCATTTAGGAATTGAACCATTAAGCAAGGAATTTACTGCAAAAAAATTGGAAAAAATGTTAGAAAATAGGTCTGGAAGGATGAAACCTTTGTTATTAAATCAACAATTTATAGCCGGTATTGGAAATTATTTGGCAGATGAGATTCTATTTAGAGCATCTATACATCCATTAAGAAAGGCCAATACGCTTAAAGAAGAAGAAATCCGATATTTGTATAGATCAATAAGACACATCATAAGAAAATCAATAAATTATGGAGGAACTACCTTTTTGACTTTTAGAGGGCCTGAAGGTAAAAAAGGAGATTTCTGGAAAGAATTGCAAGTTTTTAGAAAAACAGGTGAGCCTTGTCCACATTGTACAAAACCGATAACTCGTATAATAGTAGGGCAGCGAAGCACTCACATTTGTGAAAATAAACAAAAAATAATGAAAAAACCTGATTAATATTAAATAGAGTGGCAATTATCATAATACCTCGAGGTCGAGAAACATGATGGCTGCTAAAAAAGTATCAAAAAAGATTGTTGTACTAGGTGATCCTGCCGTAGGAAAAACCAGTTTAATCCGTAGGTTCGTTATTAATGCGTTTGATGATAAGTATTTGACGACAATTGGAGCTAAGATTGTAAAGAAGGAAGTTCAACTTAGATCTGGAGGTGCCAAACCAGACATTGATGTTACCCTAATGATTTGGGATGTTGCCGGACAGAAAACACTTGGCAATGTTAAACAAGCTTATTATCGTGGTTCAGAAGGTGCTATAATAGTTTGCGATATAACTCGCAGAGAGACACTTTTATCGACTATAGATTGGATTAAAACATTAATGCAAGTCACAGGCGAAATACCTGTTGTTTTACTAGCCAACAAGTGTGATTTAATGGATAAAGCGCTTTTTGGTGAAAAAGAAATGTCTGAAGTTTCTAAAAAACTCAACGCTCCTTTCATGATGACATCTGCAAAAGATGGACGTAATGTAGGAGAAGCTTTCCAGAATATTGCAGAAAGCATGGTTGAGGGAATGTCATAGAAGGGCTGTGCCCTATGGATGACTTCTACGATACTGATGTTGGCGTTCAAACATCAGATATATTAGTACTACCTAGCACTTTTTTAGGAACTCTATGGACTGAATTACAAGATATAGGTGCTGAAAAAGCTAGAAGAATTCTATTCAATTGCGGACATACTGTTGGTAGTAGTCTATCTGTTAACTATGTAGGAATGGGGACTGATGATTTGGATATGGTGCTAAACCAAGCATGGGCAGAAGCTGGTTTAGGCCATTTATTTGTTTTAGATTCAAATAAAGAACACATTGTTATAAAATTAGAAAACTTGCTTGAAATAGGTATAATCGGTACCGAAAATTATTGTGATTTTACAGCAGGATGTTTATCTGGAGTACTAGAAGGGCTCCTACAACAACCTTATAGCGTGGTCGAAGAAATGGTAGGAGAAGAGACGCGCCTCTTCAAATTTGATAAAAAATAGATATGGCAGCAAAGTGGCAGAAGACATTAGATGATTTACTATACAATGGTGACCTAGATGGGAGCTATAACTTATTAGAGGGAATCTTAAGGGACAACTCTGGTGACATACTTGCAAGGATAGCCTTTGGAAGAGTACAATATGAATTAGGAGATCCAGATAATGCAAGGAGCACTTTTGAAACTGTTTTGAAAAAAAGCCCTAATAATCCTGAAGCACTCAAAGGTAGGGCTGAGGTTTGTGAACTATTAGGTGATTATGAAGAATCTATTCGTTCATACCACATGGCCACTCAAGCTAAGCCAAAAGATATAGATGGGTGGAAATCTTTGGGTATTCTACTCACAAAGTTAAAGAAATTTGGTAAAGCCGATAAATGTTGGAATGCAATTCTTAGACTTAATGAAAAGGATGCTGAAGCTTGGTACAACAAAGGTTATGCTAAAATGTTGGTCCAGAAATACGATGATGCTGAAAAATGTCTGAAAAACGCTATTAGATTTAAGAGTGATATGAAAGAAGCTCATAATGACTTGGTCATGGTTCTTAGAAAGAAAGGTGACAACAAAACTGCTCTCAAGATTTGTAATCATGCTCTCAAATCACACGGTAATGATGATACTCTTCACCGAAACAAAGGGAATATTTTGTATGCTTTGGATAAACCCGAAGAAGCCCTTGAATCATTTGAAAATGCTTTAGATTTGAATCCATATGTAGTTGATACTTGGGTTAACAAAGGAACTGTCCTTTGGAAAGCAATGGGAAATAGAGAAGATGCTTTATCTGCTTTTGATAAAGCTTTAGAGATTAATCCAAACTTTATGGGTGCTGTCGATTCAAGAATAAGTCTTGAGGCTGAAATTAAAGCAAATAGACCTAGTTTCTTCAAAAGACTTTTTGGCGGATAGAATACATCAAAAATATAGTTTAGTTTACTAAGAAAGCAGCTGAGACCTTTATCCTGAAAAGGACCCTCTACATATTTAACGAGGACTCGGATGGCATTGGTCCTTGCCAAATGACATACCCTTAGACGAGCTTATGGAACTATGGCGTTCCTTCTTTCAAGACTCCCGAAATCGCCCTGCTGACAAGTTCGGTAATGAAGCTTCAGCCCCCAAATGTAGTGCCTGTAATGGTGAAGGAGTTGTTGCTGACGGGACCCTATGTTCTAAATGTAAAGGTGAAAGAATAGACTCTAATAACATACCAACATATAGTGATGAAATTCAAAAAGTATCTAGAGAATATCCTGATGGTAATAGGTCGATAAGTGTCACTTGGGAAGCTGTTGCTGATTTTAATGCAAGATTGTCCAGTAATCTTAGATGGAACCTAGATGAAGCACTAGATGCTGCAAAAAAAATTGTACAAGAATTCATTGATGAAGACACAAAAAAACGTGTTAAGGATGAACACCGAACAAATGTCGATATCGATGTAGTTCCAGTAGGAATTCCAGATGAATTATACGAAGTAGAAATTAGTGGACTGAGAAAAGAACATTTGTATCGAACTGTTAAATTAAAAGGACTTGTTCGTAAAGCTACACCAGTAAGACCAAGAATGGAAATCGGTCTTTTTGAATGTGAGTGGGAAAGGCACAAAAATTCATACATCCAAGATTTCTTCACCTTAGAAACACCAATAAGGTGTACCTCTGAAGGATGTAAATGTGCTGATTTTAAATTGAGAGATGATCAATCCCAATTTATTGATTCTCAGAAAGTAGAGATACAAGAATATCCTGAAGATTTACCGCCAGGCGCGCAACCTGAAAGATTGACAGCCTATTTTGAAAGTTCTTTAGCACATAAAATCCAACCGGGTGACAGAGTGGCTATCGTAGGAATAATAAAACCAAAGTCACAATTCCAAGGAAGAAGACAAAAAAGTGAATTTGATATTTATCTTTATTCACATAGTATTGATGAAAAAATTGGAGAAGATGAAGATATAGAACCTACTGCTGCTGAATTAATGGAAATTAAAGAATTAGCACTCCAGGAAGATATCGCTGAAAGGATTAGAGATTCAATATCTCCAACTATCTTTGGAATGGAATGGGAAAAAAGAGCTATTGCCCTGCAGCAGTTCGGTGGAGTTCACAAAGAATTACCAGATGGAACTCGTATTAGAGGAGATATTCATATGCTCATGATGGGGGATCCAGGTTTAGCTAAATCACAATTACTTCGTTCAGCAGCAAGAATTGCCCCTCGTGGAGTTATGGCAACCGGAAAATCGACTTCGGCAGCAGGTCTGACTGCTGCTGCAGTAAGAGATGAATTTGGAGAAGGAAGATGGAGTTTGGAAGCTGGAACTCTTGTATTAGCTTCAGGAGGAATTGCTTGTATTGATGAAATAGATAAAATGTCGGAAGAAGATCGCTCTTCTATGCATGAAGCTATGGAACAACAGACTATTAGCATTGCCAAAGCAGGCATAAATGCTCAACTGAAATCAAAATGTTCAGTACTTGCTGCAGCAAACCCACGTAGAAGTAGATTCGATATGACGCTACCTCTGCCTCCACAAGTTAACATGCCCGTCTCTCTGCTAAGTAGGTTTGATATATTCTTTATAATAACCGATACGCCAAATCCTGAAAGAGATAGTTTATTAGCAGATAGAATTCTAGAAAGTCATAGAGCTGGGGAAGAATTAATTCCCGGTGAAAAAGTAAGTAGCGATCAATTAGCTTTTAGATCTTTAGAAGGACCCATTAATTCAAGATTATTGAAAATATACATTGCTTATGCAAAGAAATTTAGACCTATTATGACCTCAGAAGCTCAATACAAAATTAAAGAATATTATACAGGTCTTCGCAGAAGGTACCATAGCGTAGACGATCAAGACAAGACTATGCCTATTACTCCAAGACAATTGGAATCCATAATAAGATTAGCAGAAGCTGAAGCTAAAATGTATTTATCTAAAACTGTTGATGTTAAACACGCAGATAGTGCTATTGATTTGATGAATCTATTCCTTAATGTTACTCTTGGGGGAGATGTTGACTTTGCATTCTTTGGTGTTGACGCTGAACAAAGAAGAAAAGATTCTGATCCGGGCGCTCTTTTAATTTCTATTATAAATGATGCAAAAAATCAAAATGGAATGGATGAGCAAGAAGTATATGATAGAATGGAGAGTGAAGGTGGACATAATAGAGAATCTGTCAACAAACTATTAACAAAATACCGTGAAGAGGGACGTGTTTTGAAGGACGGATATGACAAATGGAGAAAAGGTTGAATTACAAATTATTGCAAAATTCCCCCGAATTCAAAAATCCAAAACCTGAACTAGAACAATATTCAACCCCGGTAGATATCGCGTTAGAGATAATTAAACATGCAAATTCATTAGGTCATTTATCTGGGAGAGTAGTAGATTTAGGATGCGGAACTGGACGATTAGCCATTGGAGCTGCAATCTTAGGAGCTGATGTTACTGGCTATGAAATCGATGAGGAAGCTCTGAAACAAGCACGAAATTACTCAAAAAAACATGATTTAAGTATAACATGGAGCAATAAGGCTATTGAGAATATAGAAGAAAAATATGACACCGTAATAATGAATCCTCCATTTGGATCTCAAAGACCCGGTGCAGATAGAATCTTTTTGAAAAAAGCGTTAGAAATATCAGACAATATCTGGTCGATTCATATGGCTGAAACAAAGAAATTTGTTGAAAAATTTGTAGAACTTAACTCCGGAAAGGTTGTATCGGCATATGAATTCAATTTCCCTTTAAAAAAAACAATGCCTTTCCACACCAAGGATATTAATAATCAGAAAGCAATCCTTTATCATATAGCTTCTTTGCGATAGACATATGAAACAACCGGGAGACAAACTAGCAAGTGCAATGGAATATATGCCTGGAAAAGGTGTTTATGAGGAAAATGGTGAATTGTTTGCAGGAGTTTGTGGTGAAGTAAGTGAAGATAATGAAAACATGAAAATTAGCATTTTGCCTTCTGTTTCTGTACCTGTAGAAATTAAGGAAGGAGACACTGTTTTCGGACGAATACAAATGACCCGAGATAGTATGGCCTCTGTAGAAATTTTGAAACTTAAAGGTGAAAAAAGGTCGATTGGAAACTATACCGTAGGTACTTTACATGTTGCAAAAATGTCCAAGGATTATGTATCAAATGTTAAAGATGTATACCAATCTAATGATTTAATTCAAGCTACCGTTATTAAGGCAAAACCAGCAATTGAGTTAGCAACAAATTCAGACAAGGATGGCGTTGTTTTTGCCAGATGTAATGTAACTCATGATGTACTAAAAGTAGTAGATGGGGAATTATGGTCAGAAGAATTAAGAAAAAGAGTCCCACGGAAAATATCCAAAATTTATGGTAAAGTTCAGGTTTAGTCTAAGCTTAATATTTTTCCTTTTATTATTACCCTCGGCCTCAAGCGAAGTTGAAATCAGTGCAAATGCCGAAACAATAACATATGGAGCTCCTGGAAATGCATTTGTCAATTCAGGAGAAAACGTAACTTTCAATTCAACTGGAATTCTTGATGCGAAATCCGTACTGTGGGATTTCGGAAGAGATATTAGTGGTAATGGAACAAGATATTCAAATATGACTAGTGTGTCATATATTGTCTATGCTGAAGGACGATATGACATTAATTTTACTGTATTTTATGAAGATAAATCCTATGAAATAAGAGAATTAACTTTATTTGTTGATTTTGAGGAAGAAGAACAATTAGATATTGTAAACAATGAAGCATTATTCTTTGCTATAGCCGGATCTGAGCTAATAATGAGTGCTATTCTTGGATACTGGACTCAGCAAATACGTAAAGAAAAAGTCTATCTTTGACGTCTACTAACTGCTACCAACAAAGTAACTGCTAATGCTAAGACTAATGAAATAGAAGGTAAACCACTTTCTTCTCCATCAGGTTCAGGTATTTTGTCTTCAGGTTCTGAATCATCTATACTATCATCTACACCAACATAAAC
>JAPYSZ010000005.1:17568-22794 GCA_029941645.1 Candidatus Poseidoniia archaeon | reverse complement strand
CCATTATCATCCTGTACCTCTAATTTAACTTGATAAATACCAGTTTCATTAAATGAAGAAACCCAATTATTTGTGGATGAAACTAGCTCATTATTAAACCACCAATTATATGCTACAATATTGCCATCAGGGTCATTAGAACTAGAAGAACTAAAAGTAAGCTCTGTAAATTGATAATATTCGGGAGTTAAACCTCCTAAAGAGTTAGGTAAAATTGTAATTCCACCAAAAGGAACTTGATTAGGTGGATTTACTGTTACAAATACATGCACCCACATAGAATAGGTTCCTGAATCATCAATAACCCTCACCATTACATCGTATTTGTTAATCTCATTTGTCAAATCACTAACCGAAATATCCTGTGTGTCAAATGTATACAAAAGATCTCCATTTGATTCATCTTCCCAAATTTCCCACTCATAGTCACAATCAATTTCTTCCATCGTATTATCGTAACAAATAGCTGACAAATCTAAGCTTTGACCCTCCTTAATAATAACTTGATCTGGCCCTGAAATAGCCGCACTTGGAATTGGTGACAAAACACTTATTTCAGAAACATCTGATGCCGACTCTCCATTAGAATTGTCAGTAATAGTCAATTGTACAGCATGTGTGCCTTCTTGAAAATCTACATAATCAAATCCTTCCTGATTGCCCAAGTAAGACCAATTTGTTTCTCCATCCCACTGTATCTCCCAATTAAAATCTAAATCAGGATTTATATCATCAACACAAGGTTGAGGTTCAGGCTGCATTTCTTGACAAGCTTCAAAACGTGCAGATTCACCAAGATGAATAGAAGGCGGCGTAATTGCAAAATTAACTGTTATACCTTCCTCATCATCTCTTCCCGCGACATACAATAAAACTGTAAATTCTTCTGTGATTTCGCTCCATGTTCCATTATTATCTCTAACCTGTAGAGTGATATTATGGTCACCAGTGACAAAAGATGAAGATACAGCTACGAAATTAATATTAGTCGGGGATGAACCTTCATTTAAAACTCCAGCAATCGAAGAATTCCAATAAAAATAGGCCAATTCCTCCTCATTGCAAATATTACAATCACCATCAAATGAGATTTCTTCATCCTGTTGGTTATCTACATTTTCTGGATTTACATCTATCATTAAAATCTCAGGTTCCGCACTAACATTAGAAAGAACAGCTATCAAAACTGCGAACAAAAATACAAAAAACAGTTGTACACGCATAAATACTCCTACAAAGTTAGCTCCATATAGCATTTAACGCTTACCTTTCCTATGAGATTTATCTATTTTAGAATCTTTATGGTGCATAGGATACATTAATTCGCCCATTGCCGGAAATGGTTTGCCCATCTTAAGCGCTATATATTTTATTAAAAAATAACCAATTATGGCACCTAATCCGACACTAATAGGAGCTAGAAAAGGAAACAAATTCATTCAAAATCTGGTTCAAATTCGGCTTGCAATTCAGTCATAAGTTGTGTGAGAAGTCTATCAAAGCGTTTACTTTGATATTCACGAGGCCCTCCCATATCAGTCTGGACTTTTGCTATATACATTTTGTCTTCTACTTCTAATTCTATTCGACAAATTGACTCTTCCATTATTTGGTGTCGTGTGAGGGGTATATTTAACAGTTACATTCTAAAAACGCCAAAATTAGATTCCTCTAACTCTGCATTAAGTGAAGTTGATATGCCTAAAGCTAATATCATTCGCGTATCTAACGGATCTATAATACCATCATCCCAAAGACGTGCTGTAGAATAATATGGATTTCCTTCTGCTTCATATTTTTCTAGGATAGGATCTCTTAATTTCTTAATTTCTGCCTTTGTCATTTTCTTTCCTTTGCCGCTCAATTGTTCTTCTTTTATTGTCTTCAGTACATCTGCAGCCTGTACACCTCCCATAACTGAAATTCGAGCGTTGGGCCACATCCAAAGTTGCCGTGGCTGATATGCACGGCCACACATCCCATAATTACCTGCACCAAATGATCCACCAATTACTACCGTAAACTTAGGAACTTTTGCATTTGATACTGCCATAACCATCTTTGCACCATCCTTTGCGATTCCGCCAGATTCGTAATCCTTACCCACCATAAAACCAACTATATTCTGCAAAAACACTAGTGGAATCTTGCGTTGGCAACACATTTCAATAAAGTGAGTTGCTTTAAGTGAAGATTCGGAGAAAAGAACACCATTATTGGCTATAATACCTACTGGATAACCCATGATCTTTGCAAAACCACACACTATTGTCTTTCCATAATTTGATTTAAATTCATGAAATTTGGAACCATCCACTAATCTAGCTATAACTTCTCTAACATCATATGGTAATCTTGAATCATGCGGGATTATTTCATACAGTTCCTGCATATCATATATTGGATCTTCAGGTTCTGCAATACTTAATTTGGACTTTGGGGGCCTATTCAAATTTGAGATGATATCCCTTGCTATCTCTATAGCATGGGAATCATTAATGGCATAATGATCTGCAACGCCACTTTTTCTTGTATGAACTTCAGCTCCACCCAAATCTTCTGAAGTAACCACTTCACCTGTTGCCGCTTTTACCAATGGAGGCCCTCCCAAGAATATAGTTCCTTGTTCCTTTACAATAATAGTTTCATCTGACATGGCTGGAACATAAGCTCCTCCTGCAGTACAGGAACCCATTACAACTGCGATTTGAGGAATGCCTAGTGCAGACATTTGGGCCTGATTGTAAAAAATTCTACCAAAATGCTCCCGATCTGGGAAAACTTCATCCTGCATTGGTAAAAACGCACCACCTGAATCTACCAAATAGATACATGGTAAATGATTCTCTTGTGCAATCTCCTGAGCCCTTAGATGTTTCTTTACGGTAAGTGGATAGTATGTTCCACCCTTAACTGTTGCGTCATTAGCAATTACCATTACCTCTCTATCATGCACAACGCCAATGCCTGTTACTATTCCTGCAGATGGAACTTCATCATTATACAAGCCATTAGCAGCCAATGTAGAAAATTCAAGAAACGGCGTATCAGAATCAATCAATTCCTCAATACGTTCTCTGGCAAGAAATTTACCACGGTCTTTGTGACGTTTGACCATTTCGGGACGGCCACCTTGACTTTTATCAGCTATCTTTTGTCTTAAATCCTCGACATTCTTTTCGTTGTAATTCCTATTCTTTATAGATTCTGGGGAGGATGAATTGTGTTTACTTTGTATTATACTCATTCCTTCTCCAATTCAAACATCAATTCCCCTTCTTTGACCTGGCCGCCTATTGCTGCTGATGTAAGCTTTGACAAGACACCATCACGCGGTGCTTTGAGCCTATGCTCCATTTTCATTGCCTCAAGAATTACAACAACGTCTCCTTGACTGACGTTGTCACCATTTTTCACCTTTTTATCTAGTAACTTACCTGTTATTGGGCTTGAAACTGAATCTTCGCTTTCTTCTTCATGTACAATCCCTTTAATTCCGCTTGATTCTCTACTAATAACATAATTTATACCATTTACAAAAACATAAATTTCATTACCATTTCTTTCAGAAAAACAAATTATGCGGGAATCATTCATTACTAATTCGATAGCCCCTCCAATCTTCCTAGTGAAATTACCTTCGTGCACCACATCATCAACTTCAATTGTGAAATGAGTGCCTGAACGCCTTAGATTGACCATGAAAGAATTAGGTCCTATCTTGAGTTTATCCATAATTAGACTCCTTGCCTCCAACCACCTTTACTACTCCAGGGCGAATAAGGGTCACCGGATTTTGCCTTTTTAGTTGATACAGTTGTTGTCTTTGTACCAAGCAAAGCAACGGCTAGTACCTCTGGTGTTATTTTACTGAAATTCCAATTTTGAAAATGTGTGTCAATAAAATTGGTAGAAAAAGATGAATTGTTAAATGCCTTATTTTTCATTATGTCTCGAAGAAAAGGCTGATTAGTTACTAAACCTAAAATAATAAAATTGCTAAGTGCATTGTCCATGCGTTGAATAGCGGAATTTCTATCTGAATCCCAAACAACTAACTTTGCTAATAATGGATCATAAGCACTAGATACTTCTTGTCCCTCAGATACACCAACATCATTACGTACTCCTGGACCATCAGGCAAAATCATCTTTCGTATTACTCCAGGGGTTGGAAGAAAACCTCGTGAGGGATCCTCTGCATAAATCCTACATTCTATAGAATGACCTCTTTGCTTTACATCTTTTTGACTTAAATCTAATGTTTCACCATTTGCAATTCGAATTTGCCATTTTACAATGTCAATACCACAAACCATCTCAGTAACACCATGTTCAACTTGAAGACGTGTATTCATCTCTAAAAAATAGAATTTACCGTCCTGATACAAGAACTCAACAGTACCTGCATTACTATAGCCTGCTATTTTAGCTGCTTTTACAGCTGCATCACCCATTTCTTTTCGAAGTTTATTAGTTATTGCTGGTGAAGGGGATTCCTCCACTATCTTCTGATGACGTCTCTGGATGGAACATTCTCTTTCATAAAGATGAATAATATTACCTTTTTTATCTCCTAATATCTGAACTTCAATATGTCTAGGATTATCTAAGAATTTCTCTAAAATAAGAGTGTCGTTTCCAAAAGAATTCCTAGCTTCATTTTTAGCCCCTTCAATTGCAGATTCAAGTTCTTCAGGATCTTTGACAACACGCATTCCTTTACCTCCTCCGCCAGCTGCAGCTTTAACCATCAATGGATAACCAATATCTCTAGCTATTGCGTCAATATTTCCAACTAATTCACCATCACTACCTGGAATAGTGGGAACTCCTGCTTTAGACATCATCTGCTTAGATTCTGATTTGTCACCCATTGACTTTATTGTACTTGGTTCAGGCCCTATGAATATCAAATCAGAATCTTGAACATACTGTGCAAAATCCCCATTTTCAGAAAGAAAACCATATCCGGGATGTATAGCATCAGCATTTGTTTTCTTAGCTGCCGTCACAACCTTATCAAAATTCAAGTAGCTTTCAGAGGGGGTGGCAGGACCAATCTCTACAGCCTCGCCCGCCATCATAACATGAGGTGCATCTGAATCAACTTCTGAATAAATTGCAACCGTCCTAATTCCCATTTCATTACAAGCCTTGATTATTCGACAGGCTATTTCACCTCTATTCGCAATAAGAATCTTTCTAATCACTATTTGCCCCATT
>JAPYSZ010000005.1:16101-17468 GCA_029941645.1 Candidatus Poseidoniia archaeon | reverse complement strand
ACATAAAAATAGTACTATTAATAATAACTACTAAAAAAATCAATTATTGTCTGAATGGGCTTCCAAATCATCTCCACCTGAAAAAGTAGATTGGATAATTGAATACAAATCATCCATGCCTTCACCCTCTTTAGAAGAAACTGCAATTAAATTTGATTCAAGAGCCAGTACTTGAAGAACGCGTAACAATTCTGATGAAAGAACACCAGACATACCGGCTAAATTAGGCATGGCCATTGCTAATTTATCCAAATCCATAGCCCACTCACGAATTTGATCTATTTCTTCGGGTTTGAGCAAATCACACTTTGTTAATACTGGAAACATAGGTACTGGAAATCTTAAATGAGCTGCCGAAGCAAGCAATAACTGCGTAACAAAACCTTCAGGTGTGCGTGATAAAAGTGGATCTAAAAGTAAGACCATTGCAGATTTATCTGATAAATTCTCTACAAATACTTTGGAAGCTTCACGATACAAAAATAATTCAGTTTGACCAGGAGTATCTATTAGAAAATAGTCACAGTCTATCTCTTCTATTTGTTCCCGCAACCAATCAAGTTCAACAGCCAACAAATCAGCACAAACAACTTGAGCTCCATTGGGACCTAAATTGTACTTATCCATAATTTCACGCAGAGTGAATTTTTCACGGACATCTATGGCAGCCTCATAAGCTACACTTTCAGCACCTGGATCCAAATTAATTGCAACGCCATCATAGCGATAATGTTGCATCCATTCTTGCAATGTAGCCACTAAAGTTGACTTACCTGCACCTGCAGGTCCAACAAAGTAAAGCAGTGCTGTGTGTTCCATTAACTTCTTCTACGTAATAATGCTACAACACCAATCAATGATAATGCAGTAATCAAAGAAGGTGCTGGTAATAGGCCATCATCTTCTTCTTTCTCTGTAACTGTAGGTCCTGAAGCACCGAATGTAGTCATTAACGATGGATATGAATTATCATCCTCATTAACTTCTTTGACATTGTCATCTGGATCTAAAACAGCCACGAAAATGAAATCACCATTCTTCACAGCCCATGTGAAAGATACAGGTCTAGAATCGCCTCTTAAAATACCAGTAATGGTTTTAGTTGTTAATTGATCTATTGGTGGATTTCCATCTTCAAAATCTGATGCTCTATATACCATAAGTGCAACATCGGCATCTAACTCAGATTGTTCACCTTGTGGATAACCAACCGTTACCTTGATTGTTGCTGAACCATCCGATTCAGTAACTTTAATGGCATCTACAACAAGATTTGTAGTTAATTTTTCAATAGTAATGCCAACATATACCAAATCATTAGTTTCATCAACATTAATCACACTACTAACTTCTACAGAAATATTGTA
>JAPYSZ010000005.1:0-16001 GCA_029941645.1 Candidatus Poseidoniia archaeon | reverse complement strand
AATCATTAGTTTCATCAACATTAATCACACTACTAACTTCTACAGAAATATTGTAGGTGTCAGTTCTATCCTTGTTAGGAATCCATGGCATTACTACTGTTTGGTGATTGTAACTTGAATTGAAGTCAATATAACCAAAACCATAGTCTTGAGAAACTTGATATCCTGCACCTACTGGATGATAACCAGTCATATTTTGACTCGCCAAGGCAAGGACATCACCCCAACCAAACGTTCCATCAATCGAAACATTGAAATGTAATCTATAAGTTCCTTCACTTGGAAGATTGGCCATACCCAAATCGAAGGTTATAGGATGATCCTTACCTGCAAGGCCATCACCAGCAAATACACTTATGTTAGAAACGTAGCCGTCTATTGAACTAACTGCATAAATATTCTTGTAAAGCTCATTATTATTTTCTTCTTCCTCTGCAATCAACTTATCTTCATCAACTTTTGCAACGATACGATATTGATCATTTCCTATGAATGTGAATGGTATAGAAACATCAATAGTTTCTCCGATAACTAATGCCTTCTCTACATTTACCGTAGCTAATTCAGAAGCAAAAGGGGCGGAAGTATAGAAGGTCACTTCCAGTTTAGAACCTTCACTAGAAGTCATATCTCTTACTCCAAGATTAGCAATAGTCGCCGTAACTTCAGAAGTTACACCAACCATAGCATAGCCATCATCATTTACAGGTGATATAGACATACTTGTAATTTGAAGATCTGGTAACTTTTCAAAGACTTCAACATATTTGTCGCTTTCATATTGGTTATTTGTATCATCCCATTCAATAATATTATCATTGTAATCGGCATATGCATAAAATTCATAGACACCCAACTTAGTTGGTGTCCAAGTATACTCAAAGAAAGTTGTTTCAGGAGAAAGACCTACTGTCTTTTTAGTGTCAATCACAAACCAATTAACAACACTAAGATCCGGATCTTTAATTTTAATATGAATTTCTACATCATCAGCCATTGCATCTCCCAAACTTGATTGGGCAACAGCAACAGTTATTGTTCTAGGATCACCCTGATATACTTTTTCAGAACCTTCATCAATACCAGCAATAATCAAATCTGGCCTCTGCTCTTTCAAGTCAAAATAACCATCGTGAACTTTGAACCAATCAAGTGCATTATTTGTTTCATCAATTTCTTCAATAACATTTTCACCGTCTGCTATAACACGAATATTCCAAATACCTGCGTCTTCAGGTTGAGTTGTCCAATTGAGTCTCAAGGCTGCATCATCATTCATGATATCTCCTGCAGCAATTGCTGTTCGGATGTTTTCAGTTTGATTTACAAAAACCCAAGGTTGACCATCGCAATCACCATCAGGACACTTCCTTACTTCAAGATACATAACAAAATCTCCCTCTTCTTCATCAAATGGCCCGGGTGGTTCTGCGTCACCTTCTCCACTATTTTCAACAGAGTAAAAGAATGAAATCGTTATTCCGGCAACTGGATCCTGTGGTTCTGCACGTAAAGAATCTGAACTTGCACCTTCCCAAATATGAAGATCTGGTTCACTACAGTCACCTATGCAAATTTCTAAAACATCTATATTATTTTCCAAATCAGGGTCCTCATCTGTATTATTTTCATCTGAATCTATGATTACTGTAAATTTGTATCTACCATCTTCAGTATCTGAAGGAATAGTATACTGCCACTCCATTCTTTCAGCATCAGGAGGTGCATCTGGGTGTGGTGGACTTAAAAAATTAAAAACGACAGGTGATGGATAAAAGAAATTCGAATGAACATCATCAAGCGGATCGAAATAAGCCATAAATGTTAATGGATTTAATGAACTAACATCACCATCATTACCAAATTCAAAAACTACATTCACATTCTCACCGGCTGCAAAACTATTGCCTTCCATATCTAGTCCAATCCATAAATCTGCATCACCCGTCTCAGGCTCAACATTCATAAAAGCTTCAAATTCACCATAATCTGTTGAATCATAGTAAATCGTAGCTGAAAAACAGACCTCTCCAGTCTCTTCAAATGTAATTTCCAATGTAACACTATCACTATCGCCAGCACCCATCTCTATTGTATCGGATTCCGCAACTTTCGTAGTTAAATCACAATCATCATATAAACGAACTGTAGCATCATAGTCAGTACTACCATCATTAGACCAACTTACAGTTATGTCGTATGCGATATTTTCTCTAGGTGGTGGACTACCATCAGTTTCACCAACATTACTAACCTCTAAGTCGTCAGCAGGACCTGCCTGTACACCAGTCAAAAATATTAGACTGGACAATACTAATACTGCAGTCACTGCACTAGCTAACAATTTATCCTTGTAATTCGTGTTCATTACAAACGCCTTTTCTCCAGCCTTAGGCCCCTTAATAAAAGAATGCCAAAAAATTTGGGATTTAGCTAATAAGGGGTTTGCTACATTTATCATAATAAACAATGAAAAACGATAAAAAAGGTTTTGATAAACACGTTATCAAATGTAAGAAATGTAAACGGATGATCCTATATGCACAAGAAACATTGAAAAATGGTAGAAAAAAAGGTTTTGAAAAAGATGATTACTGGTGTAAACCAGTCCCTTCTTTTGGAAGTATTGATTCTGAAATTCTAATTGTAGGTTTAGCGCCAGGAAAACATGGGGCTGGTCGAACAGGAAGACCATTTACAGGTGATTATGCTGGAGAAATACTCTACAAAGCTCTGTATCAATCAGATTTAGCGAACTCAGCCAATGCCGTTTCACTTGATGATGATCTAAAACTAAAAAACGTTAGGATTGCAAACGCTGTAAGATGTACCCCTCCGCAGAATAAACCTCTTAACGAAGAAATCCTAAATTGCAGACCATATTTGGTACAAGAAATCAACATGATGAAAAATCTGAAATTTGTTCTGGCCTTAGGTGGAATTGCACATCGCCAAATAATACACTGCATTGACGAAAAACAAAGTAAATTTAAATTTAACCACAAAAACATACATAAAATTGAAAACAAAAAATGGAAATTAGTAAACTCATACCACCCCAGCCGATACAACATCAACACTGGAAGATTAACTTATGACCTGTTTTTAGAAGTTATCCAAAAATTAAGCAATTGATTTTTATCGATGCTCCTAAATGCAGTTTAAGTGACAAATACCAAAATACCGATTCTATCGACTGCAATATTGCTCTTTGCATTGGGTTTCGGTGGAAGAATTTTGCTACATGATTATCCTAATTTTGAAACTGTAATGGTCACTGTGTTCTTGGCTTCTATGCTCCTGCCTTTGAACATTGCATTGCTAGTTACCATGTCAATAATGGTCCTAAGTGATATTTATTTAGGTTATATGGGTGCAACAAAAATCTTGTTTTTCACATATACGGGATTTCTATTGGTTTCGCTGATCTCATCTAAATTTAAAAATAAACTCGAAGGGAAATTTACTTCGGGAACTGTATACAAATTTACTAGCTCAGGTATAATTTTTGTATTAGTTTATGATATGTGGACCAATTTTGGAGTTTTCTGGCTTTCATATGGACATACTATAGACAATCTTTTTTTGGTATACGCTTTGGGCCTACCATTTATGATTTACCACCTTTTATCGAGCATTGTTACTTTTTCACTTATTGGTTTCCCAGTATATTGTATTTTGACTAAAAAATCAAATAGTGACTATATTTCAGAACAAGACCTAAAATTCGAGATATAATTGATGAGTGAGACTGGAAACGTAATCTTAGCTATAGTTGTTGTAAACGTATTAGCTATTGGGGGGATATTTTACGGCCTTAATTCAGATGAAGAAAACCTTGATACTTCAACCACTATAACTGCCAAATTAGTAATAGGATTTGGAAATTTGGATGACAATAATACAATGACTTTTGAATCTGTAACGACCTCAGAATCCACCGTATATGGGCTACTTTTGGCAGCTCAGACGCAGGGGAATTATTCAGTGAGTGCAACTACGCATTATCAGTTTGGCCTTTTCATTGAATCGATTGCAGGTTGGGGAAACTGTGGAGGCTGTCAAAATGAGGGTGGTTATTGGTGGACTTATTTCGTAAATAGTGAAAACGGGCAGGTGGCTGCAAACCGTCAAATTGTAAATGATGGTGATACCATTAAATGGCTATACACTAACGAATATTAAGATTAAAAGCATTTTAATAGTAGCTTAGTAACGACAAATTGTGAGAAGAGTCACGTTGTATTTGTTAGCAATTGTGCTGATGTTCCCAGGAAACCCTCTAAGTATAGCTGAAAATGAACAAGAAATACCTGAATGGGGATTCTACGTATACATGGCTGGTGACAACTCACTTTATGAAGAACTAGATGACGACTTAAACGAAATGAAAATGGTTGGATCTAATAATGATTTAGAAATAGTAGTTCTAACTGATCAAGTTCCACAAGAAGATTCTCATGCATATCATGTAATTCAGCATGGACTTGAAGAAACACCCCTTCAGGACATAAATGCGAGTTGGGGTAATGAACTCGATATGGGGAAAGGGGAAACATTGAGAGATTTTATGATCTGGGCCACGACTGAATACCCTGCTGAAAAGAAAATCCTAGTTATATGGAATCATGGAAGTGGATGGGAAAAAGTAGCTGAGGATCGCGATAGTCATCTTACTGTTCCAGAAATAAGAGAATCAATAGAACAATACCGAGAGGAAACTGGTGATTCAAAATTGACAATGATTGGTTTTGATGCTTGTTTAATGGGAATGTTTGAAATTGCTTATGAACTCAAGGACCAGACTGAAATGGTTCATGGTTCTGAAGCATACGAACCACTGGAAGGCTGGACATACAACCATTTGCTGTATAAACTTGATAAAAATTTAACAAATGAGGAACTTGCACAAAATGTTGTTTACGATTACATAGAATCGTATAGAAACGGTTCAGTATACACTAGTTATTCAGTTACGGCTGCAGTAATTGATACTTCAAAATTAGAAAGCTTATGGAATGATTTAGAAAACTTTAGCTCTGAATTAAATAGTATTTTACCAATTTATAGAGATAAAATAAGCTATTCAAGGGATAATACACAGCGATATGACCAAAATCCAAATTACCGTGACCTATATGATTTGACATTAAACATAGAGAATCAGATTCCGATGGCTGATTCTAAATATTATTCGGAAAAACTTCAAGATTCTATTGATTCAGCAATAATGGCAGAGGATCATTGGCAAAAACCAGAAAAAATGTCTGTAGATAGGGCACATGGCTTGACCATCTATTTTCCTAATGAAGGAATAAAAACAGGATATGGTGATTTAAGAATAAGTCAAAACTCTTGGTATGAATTCATCGAAAACTTTGAAATGGGAAGAAATTCAGAAGCCAGTTTTAACACTCTTTATACTTCGAGTGTGGACACAGGCACGGGCCATAATGATAGCGTCTTGATTAATGGAAACTATAACGGTAATGCCTCTGAAATTAAAGTAAGACTAGTAAATTCTGATGGAAAAGTAATGAATACATATGATGGGCTCGTAAACAACGGAATCATATCAAATATTTTCCTGCAACCAACGAAATCTGGAAATTATTCATTAGAAATAGGGCTTTATGGAGATTCAGGATTTCTCGAAGACCACTATATAAATAATAATCTATTCATAAATCTTCAATTACCTGATCTAGTCGCAAATAAACCAAAAATAATGATAGAAGACGAAAAAGGTGACTCATATCAAGTAAAAAACATTCAAAATGGCGATATTTTTTGGATAGAAGGTGATATCCAAAATGTGGGAACTGTTTCGTCAGAAAATGTTACTGTTCTTGTAAATGATAACGGTGTTGAAAAACAATTCCATTTCACTAAAATAGAACCAAATCAAATTAAAACATGGAACATATCAAGTAACGCTTCTTCTTTAGGAGAATATAATCTAGAAATTGAATTATGGTCTGAGGATCAATTTGAAATTGATCCAGAAAATAATTACACTTCATTTTCCTTTATGATATTTGATAAAATAGGGCACGGATATCAAGTTAATACAGAAAACAAAAACATATTAGAAATAGAAACGAACGAAAAGGGTGAATATGAATTCCCATGGTTAGAAAGTTACATTATCATCAATAACCTTGAACCTCAATCGTGGGATTACATAAGCATAGAAGCTACTTTACCCGATAATTGGACCTTCGAATCTGAAGATTTTTTACACATTTCTCAAGAAACTTCAATGCTAGTTAAAATCAAACCTCCTCTTGGTACCGAAACTGGTGAATACAGCATAAATCTAAATCTTATTGATAGAAACGGTCTACAAGCCGGAACGGGGACGGTGACTGTTAATGTACCACAATATTATGGTGTTGGAATACGAGCTGAGAATATTGGGGATGAAGTAAACATAATAATACAAAATAATGGGAATGGAAGAGATAATTTCAAACTTGAGAAAAGTTTAGAAGAAGGACTTATCCTCTATCTAACCGAAACTTATTTTGAACTTGAAGCTTTTGATGAAATAAAGATTAAAGGTATTGGGATAGAAGGTAATGAATCAAAAAACTATGAAGCGCAGTTTGTGGTCAAAAGCATCGGTAATCAAAATATATCTGCAGAAATAACACTAGTTATTAATAATATAAATATAGCTGGAATTGAAGATAGAGGAACTATTTCGGTTATATTGGCAGGAATTGGGATCATAGGCATTATATATCTAATCTATCAAAGGAGAGTCGAATAGAACGATGCAACATTTTATTAGATATCAGGAACTGGATAAAATATGAGATGGCTACTCGTTACTGGAATTCTGATTTTAAGTTCTTTTTTGCCTATGGCCACTCATGCAGAAGATGAAAATATTTTTGAAAAAGGATATTTTGATAGAAATGGCGATGGATTAGATGACAGAATGGATGTTCTTATTGAAAACAATGAGAATATAGGAGTCATAGTTATATTTCATAAGAAACCTACTACTGAACATCTTAAAGAAATCAAAAATATTGGACTTGAAATTACTCATGTTTACAAATATATTAATGCCATAAGAATTGATGAAGTTCCAGCAAGCAAAATTAATCAATTAACAAAAATTGATGATTTAAGAATTGTGGAATGGCAAGCTCCTGTTTACAAATTTCTAGATACTGCAGTTAGGGCAATAAAAGTTAGAGAATCAGATGAATATACTCCTGTTGTTTGGGATAAGGAATTTTATGGAGAAGGAATTAATGTTGCAGTACTGGATACTGGTGTTGATAATGAACATGAAACATTTGGTATTTATGAAGGACAGAGCGTCAGAAGATTTATTGCTGGGATGAATTGTGACGGAGGATGTCCTACTGATGGAGAGGGAAATTATGAATTTACTACTGAAGAAGACAGTAATGAAGATCCCGATGATTTTGATGGACATGGAACCCATGTAGCTTCTACAGTTCTGGGAACTGGAGGGGATGATGATGAAGACGGGGATGGGGAACCTGATTACATTGGAGTGGCCCCTGGTGCAAGATTAATCGATATGAAAGTCATGGCAGACTGGGGTGCTGGATCAAATGCAGACATTAATGAAGCTATTGAAGCCTGTATTGAAAATGTTAATACTGATTGGGAAAATGATGGAGAAAAGAACAATGGTGTGCAAGTTATGTCCATGTCATTGGGAACTACAAGTGGAAGTGATGGTTCGGATTCGCAATCTCAACTTGTAAATCAAGCTAATGCTGCAGGAATAGTAGTAGTCATAGCTATGGGAAATGATGGGGAAGAAGAAGTTCCATCTCCAGCAGCTGCTGATTGGAGTGTTGCAGTAGGTGCAATGGACAATAATGATAATGTTAACAGAAATGATGATGACTTAGCAAGCTATAGCAATTATGGACCAAGAGAAGATGATGGTGATAGTGACAGATGGGATGAACTAAAACCATCTGTAGTTGCCCCAGGTAGTGGAATTCGAGCTGCATTGGGTCACAGCAATTTCATTGGTGAAAGTAATGCCCAAGGCTGGACGGAGAAAGATGGTACTAGTATGTCTACGCCAATGGTAGCTGGTTTGGCTGCACTTATTTTAGAAGCTGATAGTTCATTGACACCTACTTCCAATACTAATGGTGTGAGAGATCGTTTACAAGATTATTCAGAAGCATGGGACGGGGAACACGATGGGAGCGCATCCGAACCAGATGAAAGTGACAAATACAATTACTACTATGGATATGGATATATTGATGGATACGAAATTATTGATATTAATCAACCTGATGCAATAATAACAGAAATATCCGTGACTCCTGAGGTGCCTGTTGAAGGTGATACTGTAACAGTATCTGTAGAAATAAAAAATCAAGGAACAATGGATATTGATAGTTCATCCATAAAAATAATGGCAAACGATGAAGAACTGGAAGATGAATCCTTAGGTTCCATAAGCGTTAATTCTGACATGACTTGGACTTATGATTGGATGCCTGACGAAGGTGATTATGACATAAATGTAGAAGTTTATGACGTCAATCCCTCTGAAAATGATATTGATAATAATGTAATTGAAGAACAAATATCTGTGAGTGAAGCGCCGGCAGAAGGTGTAGATTTAGCAATTATTGAAGTTTGGACCGATGATTCAGACCCTACACACAATGAATACATTAGCGTATATGCTAAAGTTAAAAATCAAGGAACGGAAACTGCTACCGACTTTGAACTTAGATGGTATGATGACAATGACAAATTTGCTACTCTTGAAGGCACTGAGGTAGAAGTTGAAGAAGAAGTAACCATAAGTGGTGAATGGACTGCAGAAGAAGGTGAAAGTGACTTACTTGCCAGATTGGTAAGTATAGAACCTGAAGATCAAAATAGTAACAACGATGAGCGGTCATTCACTATAGATGTAAACCCACCCCCTGATGAACCTGATTTTTCTCCTGCTAATATTGAATTTGAGGGGACTTTAGAAGAAGGACAAGAAGTCACTATAAATTTTGATATATTCAACCTTGGAAAGACTAGTGGAAGTGTTGATTATGAGGTAATGATTGATGGTGACACTGTCAATAGTGGAAATGAACAAGTAAATTCTGAATCATCTAAAACCAAGAATTATGTTTGGAATGCACAAAAAGGAACACACATCGTAAAAATTAAATTAGATAATTCCGATCCTGTAGAAACTACTGAAGACAATAATGAAGTAACGAAAGAAGTAGAGATTCAAGAACCTGAAGAAAATTTTGAATTCAAAAGTATTTCATGGAATGATCCGTTGTATCAAGGTGAAGAAACAACCATTACTGTTACTATAGAAAATAGTGGAGGCAAAGATGGAACTGCCATTGTTTCAACATATGCAGCAGGTGATATGATTCATCAAGAAAGTATTGAAATACTTGCAGGCCAAGAGAATATAGTAATATTCACATGGACCCCCTATGAAATAGGAAGTGTTCAGATTACCTCTGAAATAGAAGGTGTTGAAGAAACAATAAGCAAATATGCCTATGTTCAGGAAGCTGAAGAAGAAAACATTAGACCTATTGCAATAATAACTTCTACAATTAATGGAATTCCTGTAAACGAACAATTTATTAATTTAGAAGAAGGAGATCTTGTCCTATTCAGTGGTTCCACCTCATATGATACTGATGGTAATATTGTTGTTTTTAACTGGCAAATTTTTGATGTGAAAAACGGCGATGCACAAAACTACGAACAACAAGAATATCTCAATTACAAATTCAATGATGAAGGAGATTATGAGGTAGCGCTTGTTGTTATGGATAATGATGGAGCAACTAGTCTAAGTGCAATATTCATATCCGTCACAGCTAAAACTAACACTGGAGGAGGGAGTAATGATGAAGGAAGTAATACTCTTCTTTATGGTGGTGGAGCTGCAGTAGTTCTTGGATTACTAGGCGTTGTTGGACTAAGATACTTTAGAAGTGAAGAGGAAGATGACTGGGGAAGTTGGGAAGAAACAGCTACTCCAGGTCCTGTAAATCTTTCATGTCCTAACTGTTCAGGCTTGATAACAATAACAACTGATCAAAGACCTATCCAAGTTGGATGTCCTATGTGCCAAACTCAATTTGTTATTAGAGAATAATTAGGCATCAATCCCAATCGCATCACTGATAGATTCAAAACCTTCACTGGCAACACGCTTTTTCAATCCAGACACTATATTTCTTGCAATTCCTGGACCTTCAAACACTAAACCTGTATAAAGTTGTATGAGAGAAGCTCCAGCCGCTATTTTGTCCCATGCATCTTCTGCCGTGAAAATCCCACCAACACCAATTATGGGCACTTTCCCATCAGTCATTTTGTAAATTTTACGAATCATTTCAGTGCTTCTATCCCTTAGAGGAATTCCACTTAGACCGCCCTCTTCACTGTAGACCTTTTTACAGTTATTATTTTTAGTTTCAGGTCTTTGTATTGTAGTATTTGTTGCAATGATGCCTGACAAATTATATTTTTCAATTAATTTAATTATATCTTTTAAATAGTCATCGTCTAATTCTGGAGCTATTTTAACTAAAAGCGGTTTAGGGTCCTTTCCCTCTTTTTTAGAACTGGTATTATTAGTTTTTTGACACTGATTCAGAATAGATTCTAGGTGTTCGGACTGCTGTAGTTCTCTAAGGCCTAATGTATTAGGTGAACTGACATTTATTACAAAAAAATCTGCATGTTTCCATAATATTTCAAGTGATTTTGAATAATCTTTGGGAGCATCATTCAATTTAGTTATCTTAGACTTGCCTAGATTTATGCCAACTGGAGAATCTGGCCAAAGACCTCGTTTTTTCCAATCTTTGAGGCTATCATTAACAGCATTTGCACCGATATTGTTGAAACCCATTCGGTTTACAAGGGCTTTTTCTGCGGTTGCCCTAAACATTCTTGGTTTTGGATTTCCTAGTTGATCGTGAAGTGTCACTCCGCCTATTTCACTAAAGCCATAACCAATAGATTGCCATGATGGAACTGCTGCACCATTCTTGTCCATTCCTGCAGCGATTCCAAGAGGGTTTGGAAAATCAAGTCCAAAGAGATTTATTGGAAGTTCAGGAGAACTGTACAAGTTTCCAAGTAGTGATGTTAGAAGGCGAGAACGGCTTGTCCTTGCTAATGTAGATATTAAACGATTATGAGCTTTTTCAGAATCCTGTAAAAAAACAGCTGGCCGCAGAATTGTTCTGTATAGCAAGCTCATCTAAAATGTAAGTCGATAACTGGTTCGATATAAGGTTAATGGAACTATGAATCTCTCTCTTCCTCAGCCTGTACAATAGTCAAAACAACCCCCACTACCCCTAATAAAATACAAATAATACCTATTGGCAGCAACCAAATAGGAGAGTCCTTCCATTCATACCAAGACAGGGATACTATAAGCCCAATTAACAAAAAAAAGGCAGAAGTAAGTTGCTTCAATAACAGAGACATAAGCACCCAAAACATAGTTGGTCTTAAAACCAGACCTCCAATACAACTGAACATGGCAATAAGCCTGACCGTTATTATTCCAACTCTAAACGAAGGCGAATCAATAGGTCCAACTATTGATCAGATTCCAAGAAATCTACCTTGGCTAGATGTCAAAGTCCTTATTATAGATGGAAATTCAAAGGATAACACTGCCGAAGAAGCTGAAAAAAGAGGTGCAAAAGTGCACAATGAACCTCGTAAAGGATATGGACGAGCCTACAAGACTGGTTTTAGCCTAGTTGATACTGATTATGTAGCTACAATCGATGGAGATACTACATACCCTGCAGATAAGATACCTCACGTTCTTGCATTCTTAATTAATAATAATTTAGATTATGTAACCTGTAATAGATTGGATAAAATGGACAAAGATGCTATGTCTATTACTCATAAAATTGGAAATTGGGGATTAACATTTGGAACCAATTTATTTCATGGAATAAATATCAAGGATTCACAAAGCGGTATGTGGGTTTTCAAGAAAGAAGTTATAGATAAAGTAAATTTGACAAGCGATGGAATGCCACTCTCTGAAGAATTTAAGATTGAGGCTTTTAAAAGAGGTTTAAGGGCTGTAGAAATTCCGGTCCCTTTTCACTCAAGGGTTGGAGAAGTTAAACTGAACACTTGGGAAGATGGAATATGGAATCTTTGGTTCTTAGTTACTAAAATGAAAGATTTTTAGGATTAACTATTGGTACATTGACCATTACTTTTTGTTTCACAAACATGGAACCACGCCCAGTATGTGCGTCCATCAAAAGTTGAAGTGTCGGAACCAAAATCATTTCTAAAATCAAAAACTACTGTATAATCTCCACTACCTTCAGAATCATAGAACTCACTAGCATCTAAAATTAAACTCAAACTAACTTGTCCCACTTGAATGTCATTGAAATTAGAGGATGTTCCTGATGAATAACTATAGGTTCCACCACTACTATCTATATCAAAACTTATAGTTTCGACCAAAGAACCTTGTTCCGCTGAGCCACCATGGTCTGAGTCATCATCCCAATAATCTTTTCCTTGATCTTCATTGAAGGGTTGTTCATGATGATAAACTTTAGCAGTCCCTGTAACCCACGGATTTACAAAATTAATCTGAGCATCTGAAGATGTGAATTGCATATTTAGATTAATGCTTGAATCCTTGTCAATAGGATAGTTGGCCTCATCATTATCAGTCACTCCATCAAAACTGACCACTTCAGCTCGAAGACTATCGGCCATTCTATCAATAATAACACTATCTGTTGATTCTTGACTACCTAATGCTGTCTTGAGAACGTATTCACCGTTAGATACAAAGAAATTTTCATAATCTACATCAAAAGAACCCCGGCCTTGATCATTGATTTCAAACTTACCGGATGTTTGTTTAGCGCCATTGAAATGTATAGAATATTCGCCTTCCGTAGATAACATGCCAAATATAGGAGATGTAGCTAGTACGTTTGCATTAAATGTTCTATCACCGGGATCTTTACCTTCATTAACATCTATTAGAACCGATAAACTACCGGCACCAAAATAAAAACCAAAATTCTGGAAAACCATTGAACATATTAATATAAAAATTACAAAAGCAGTTACAAGAACTGGCTTAATTCCAAATGATAAAGGTATACCTGAGAAACCTGAATCATCATCAAAATCTTCCCAATCTTCATCTTCCCATTCTTCATCTGCAGATTGCATGTTAGTCATTCTATGGCTTCCTTCTTATAACCTTTTCTGGCGCCAAAAAACTAATTGATAATCGGAGGGACTTTTTCGTGTTTACCAGTAATATGGCTCAAAAAATCATGTTTCAATGCACCCTTTGCAATAAGGGCTAATACCTTATTCTTAATTTTGGAAGCAGGCATTGAACCCACAAACATATGAGTGAAAAATTCTTTTGTTTCCTCATCTAAAGCTGCGTATTTGATTAAACTATTGGGCATAACCATCAATAGATGCCAAGCTACTTTCAACCATTCCAAATCATCACCCCATTTATTACTCCAAGTATTATGATACAACATCATAGATTGTTTGTCAAAATTACTCTCTTGGAATATCGCATCCAAGGCCTCTGCTGCAATACGACCTGAATCTAAAGCATAATACAATCCTTCACCTGACAAAGGTGAAACAAAACCACCTGCGTCTCCAATAACTAACATTCGATCCCCTACTGTACATTTCATACCCATACCAACAGGAATATTTGAACCTGCAATCATTTTGCGATCAACTTGAATATCTTTAGGGAACCAACCCTGTTCTTTCAATGTTTCAACATAATCCAATAGGTATTGCCTTTCATCCCAACCAGGGTTTTCTTTCTTTATACTCTTAATGACCGAGCGAGGGCAACCAATTCCAACATTTAGAACTGTGTCTTTAGAGAAAGACCAACCATAACCATCCAAATTTTGATATTTTACGTGTGCCATAGAAATACGCTCTTTACCATAAACCCTATCCATGTATTCACGCCCAACATCTATCTCAAAGTATAGAGCTGTAGCAATATCTTCATCTCTCCATTTCATTGGCATCTTTTCAATATCCCTTATTCGGCGAGACACCATGTCAAAAGAACCTCCAGCTCCAATGATTACGTCACTTGTTAATTCCTCTCCATTCCTCAATTTAGTGATTACTTTATCATCATAAACTTCAAAATCTTTTACAGCAACGCCCTCTATTAGTGTCGCTCCCTTTTCTACAGCATATTCTACTAATTTATTATCAAATTTAAGGCGACGGATGTTGTAAAAGAATGGCTTCTCACTTACATAATCAACAGGCATAAAATCAGGACCATAGACTATCCCTCGAAGACATTTGGATTCTAAAAAATCATCCCAATTAGATATAATATGATCAAATTCCTCAATGTGCACACACAAACCCCCTCCACATGCCTTTTCTCTTGGAAACTTAGCTCTATCAACTAGTGCAACCTTCTTACCTTGCATTGCCAAGTAATAAGCGGCAGTGGCTCCTGCGGGGCCAGCACCCTCAATTAAAATATCATAATGACTCAATTATGTTCCTGTTTCCGGAAACGAGTAACATAACCTGTAATTCGGTTACGCATGGTTATACTTCCAACATTTGTCAATTCCGCAACTACATGCTTGTTATGGTCAAAATCTTCCGTAAATCTCTCAGGATAATTTCTTACAAGCTCAATTGCTACGCGTTTGATGTATGTTGGTCTTACGCTACCCATGCATCCGCTTCACTTTTGGCCTCTATTTATAGTCTATTACCAAATAATGATGATAAATTTGTCACGCAAAATAATTATATGTGGACCCGATAGCCCATTGTGCTTAATGAAGCTTCGAGGTTGCCGGGACTGACGGTTTATACGAGAAATGGACAGCGTTTAGGAGTGGTTCATGATGTTCTACTTGATACAACACAGCGTATAATCTCAGCCTTATTGATAACTGGAACAACACCACAATTAGTTAAAGATGGTGAGAATATAATCATACCTTATAGGTGGGTACAAGATTTAGATGATGTCGTAATTTTAAGGCACTTCCCAGATAAAATAGAACTAACTAAAAATGATACGACTGAATTTTCATTCGAAGACGATGAAGACGAATTTTACGAAGAAAATTAAAGTAATTGATTAACATCGTTTTTTTATGCACCGAAGGAGGCTGAATACTACTTAGCCCCGTAGTGTAGCGGTCCATCATTCGGGACTCTGGATCCCGAGACCCAGGTTCGAATCCTGGCGGGGCTACCATTTTTCGGTCATTCTTTCAGAATTCCTTTCAGCATATCACATGCCATTGATACTATAATCACTTTCTGGACCAAATTTCTCTTCTAATTGTTCTATACATACTTCACAGTATCCCTCGTCAGAAGGAGATTCCCATACATAGATATTGTACCAAATGTCGCAACGCGGACAAACACAGAATCCTTCTATTTTCTCATAGAATTTTTCTGGATCCATGTTGTGTTTTTTGACGATTTGATGCAGTGCCCAGAGAATCGCCTGTCGTTTCTCAGCATTATAAATATCGACAAGTGGATCTATTGCTTTCTTGTTTGCATTGATAATATCATCTAAAATGTCAAAGTCCTTGATAGATCTAAAATCTGCGGGAGTCGCACTGGCTGGCCAATCTCGTGTTAGGTAGGTGTTTTTCCAGTTTTCCTTGACCTTTGTCTGTATCTCCCTAGGTGCGCACTTCTTGAAAATCGATTTGGCAGCCCTCCTTACGCTCTTGTCATCATCCCACATATAAAGTCCGAGGATTGTCAGTAACAGCACCTCTGGAACCCCAGTACCCTTCGCCATCGACAGACCCATCATTACCGTCGCCGGATCATCGCTCTCCAAAAATTTGCGCAGGTTCTCGGGAGAAGTGTCTTCGGTCATTATTCAGGCAACATTACCCATAATTAAAGCCTGTTCATGGGAAAAT
>JAPYSZ010000004.1:16242-36402 GCA_029941645.1 Candidatus Poseidoniia archaeon | reverse complement strand
TGAAACCAAAACTTAAACAGGATATAAGGAAAATTAAAGCTGCATTGAGTAATACAGGATGTATGAATCTTGAAGAATTTAGAAACAAAGCTGTTATTGAATTGATGTCAACTTATACGCAGCAAATAGTGAGCAATACTCATAATATGCAAGTCAAGGAATAAGCTATTACCAGCTTTTTCCTGCTTCTTTAGCAGCTACGTAAATATCATACAATTGCCAGATTCCAAGTCCTCCAAAGGTTAACAACTTTAGAACAGCTAGATGATAATCCCCCTTGTAGGCTTTATCCAATCCCCACATACCACCTACTATGGTCACCAGCAGAAAAACGTGGCTTTGAGCGGGTGATTGATTAACAGAAACCGATTTTTCACTTGATGTGGCTGGCTCGAGTTTGGTTTCGATAAAATCTGCATTCTCTTCTTCATTCTTTATTCGTGAGTAATATGCTAAGATTATTATAGCTATTAGATTTGGAAGATAAAGAATACCAAGTAGACTATAAGCATCATGATTATAGTCAAAACTTACCCCAGAAAGACAACTAATGTCGCACCAATATAAATGGTCACTATATTCTAGACCATAGCTAGGAATATATATCCAGAAGAAAAAAACTAAAAAAAGTTCAAGAAAAATAATGATCTGTGAAATAGATGCGAAAAACATTAAATTAGTGATTCGAAACAAAGCTGATGGGCCAGGGTTCTTGTCTGATTTTTGATTTAATAATTTGTCTACGTCTTCATTTGTCTTAAACAAAATAAAACCATAGATAATTACAGACAGAAAAGATAATAAAAGCCAAATTGGTCTAATTACGTATCCTCCAGTTATTGTAAATGGACCATCAAGAAATAATAATCTACCTATACCCCAATCAAGCAAAAAACTAAGAATTGGAAAATAAAAAATTAAGTATATAATAGATATAAATGTTGGTAAAATCGAACTTCCAAAAAGTATCTTGTCTCTAATCGTATAATCTTTCCAACTTTCTGAAAAACTCTTTGATTCCATGAAAAAGGAAAATTTGAATACGATATAAAGTTATCTAATCTTTACAAATTCTAACTAATGCTAATTCTAAGTCTTCAATACCTGTATTATCCATAACCGAGACTGATATTGAGTCTTCATAATCTAATGGTGCCTCAGGTTCTAAATCTGACTTACTATAAACATCAATCCAATGGTAATCAGAATATCTATCTTTTAGCTCCTCATGTAAAGATTTTTGTATTTCCATAGAATAACCTGAAGTCCCAGACAAATCAGTAAGAAAAACTATTATGGGCTTCAAATGATCAAGTGCAGCTATACCCTGCTTCTCCATATCATTACGATCTGAATCTGGCCTATCTAATAATCCTGGAGTATCCATTACCTGAATAATATCATATTTGACTTTTATGTGCCCTAGAGAAACACCTTTCGTGGTAAATGGATAACTTTTGACTTCAGGTTTTCCAGAAGATACTGCACCAATTAAACTGGATTTACCAACATTGGGAGCTCCTGCAAATACTGCCAATGGATTCTCCGTATCTACATTAGGCAAATTACGGAATACTGATCTAGCTGAAATAAGAAAATTAAGATTTTTCTCTATTTGCCTCACAACATTTGTCATCTTAGTATAAGCTTCACTCATAATCTTCATAGTGTTCTCAGCACTTTTTCGGGCCCTAGCCTTAGGAACATACTTTGTTGCAATCATCAAAACTTCTTTACGTGCCCAATCAGCCCCTCCAAGAGCTTTTTTTAGCTTGTCAACTCCAACAGTCAAATCTATAATTGATCTATCAAAGGAATGGATATTATCAAATGAAGGAAAGGCTTTGACATAGGAATGTAAAGGATTTGCAATATTATCTGCAACAGAATTTATCTTCCTTACTGCAGTTAATCTTGCCCGGTAATCTGCATTTCTAACACTTTCTTCAACTCTTGAAGCTCGTCTCAGGGCTCGATCAATCAATTCTTCCGCAGTACCAATTGTTGGTATTTCTTGAAGATTCACAGATTATCTATGATAGCATCACCAAATTCACTACATTTTAGCAATTTAGCGCCATCCATTAGCCTCTCAAAATCATAAGTGACAGTCTTAGCCCCGATTGCCCCTTCAACACCATTAACAACAAGGTCTGCAGCTTTAGTCCAACCAAGATAACGAAGCATCATTTCACCAGAAAGAATAACTGAACCTGGATTTACTTTATCTTGACCTGCATATTTTGGGGCAGTACCATGTGTTGCTTCAAACAAAGCATGGCCTGTATCATAATTTATGTTAGCTCCAGGTGCAATACCTATTCCACCAACTTGGGCTGCTAATGCATCAGAAATGTAATCTCCATTAAGATTTAGAGTAGCAATTACATCGTATTCAGAAGGTCTAGTCAGAATTTGCTGAAGCATTGCATCAGCGATTACATCCTTAACAATAATTTCTTCACCTGTTTCAGGATTTGAAAATGAGTGCCAAGGTCCTCCATCTAAGGGTTTAGCCCCAAATTCTTCACGAGCAAGCTCATAGCCCCAGTCACGAAATCCACCCTCTGTAAATTTCATTATATTGCCTTTATGAACTAAAGTAATGGATTTTTTGTTATTAGAAATCGCGTATCTAAAAGAAGAGCGAACCAAACGCTTAGTTCCTTCACTAGATACTGGTTTAACTCCTAAAGAACTTGTTTCAGGAAAACGTATCTTAGAAACGCCCATTTCATTTTTCATAAATTCTATTACTTTTTTGACCTCTGGAGTACCTGCTTGCCACTCTATACCTGCGTAAATATCCTCGGTGTTTTCCCTAAATATGACCATATCCACTTTTTCAGGTTCCTTGACTGGACTTGGAACACCTTCAAACCATCGAACTGGACGAACACATGCAAAAAGATCGAGACGCTGGCGTAAAGTAACATTTAAGCTCCTAAAGCCTCCACCAACCGGAGTTGTCAATGGACCTTTGATTGCAACCATATGCTCCTTAATCGCATCTAATGTCTCTTCTGGTAACCACTCATTAATTTCATTGAAGGCCTCTTCACCAGCTAAAACTTTCTTCCAAGATATCTTTTTCTCATTTCCATAAGCCTTGGTAACTGCAGCATCAAGAACTTTCATTGCAACTGGAGTAACATCTTGACCTATACCATCGCCAATGATGACTGGAATAATTGGATTATTTGGAACTTCTAATTTTCCGTTACTACATGTGACCGTTGCTGGTTCCATGATTGGTGCTAAGCAGGCCTGTATAAATCTGCCACGGAGTTCTATAATAACCTTAGTTTTCTGTGGTCTTACAATGGGAATCCTAAATTGGCTAGTTGTTGGAAGTGCACCTCTAATGCCAAGATTTGTGATTGGTAAAGTTGCATCGATATATGTCGCAGGTGACAAGCTTGAGGATGGATTAAAATTAGCTAAAAAATTGAATACTAAAGGATTTGCAGCCACTCTTGATTTACTAGGTGAAGAAGTAAAGAATCGAAAACAAACTAATCGAATAAGAAATTCTTACTGTGAACTATTAGATGGAATTGCAAATTGGGGAATTAAGTGTAATATCTCACTAAAACTTACTGCATTAGGTTTGAAAATAGATGAGGATTTATGCTGGGACAACCTGAGTGTTGTGCTAGATAAGGCTAGAGAATATGATAATTTTGTTAGGCTAGATATGGAAAACTCGGAAGTTACTGACGCGACAATTGATATGTGCCAAAAAGGTCAGAAATACTATCCAAAATGTGGTACTGTATTACAGTCTTATATGAAAAGAACATTAGATGATATTGATACCTTGAATTCACATAATACAAATATTAGGATTTGTAAAGGTGCATACAAGGAAAATGAAGAAATTGCCTACAAAGGGTACCAAGAGGTTAGGGATAATTACCTGAAAAGTGCCGAAAAAATGATGGATAATAAAATCTACATAGGCCTAGCCACACATGACTTATGGTTAATTGCAAAATTGGAAGAAATGATTGAAAGAAAGAATTACAAAAAAAATATGTATGAATTCCAAGCTTTGTCAGGAGTACCAATAGATAATACCTTAGAAAGATTAATTGAAAATGGTCATAAAGTGAGATATTACATACCATATGGACCTGAATGGTATGCTTATTCCTTAAGGCGTATGAAAGAAAATCCAGATATTTGGAAAGATACGCTAAAAGCATTCTTTTTCCGTTCAAAGCATCGAAAATGAATAACATCAGCTTTTTGTAAAGGACTCGAGTAGCAAAAGTATGGTGAGAAGGGTAAATAGGAAAAGTAAGACTCAAAAAGCAGCAGTACCCAACTATAGTGAGGACCGTAAAACCTCTGGACCTGATCCCAAACTTGCTATTATTGCCCTTTTACTTGTAGTTCTATTAATTGGAAGTAGTCTTTATCTTACGTCAATGGTTGAAGAGGCTCCTGAAGTTTCGTATGGTTTCGAAGCTCAACTTTTAACTAATGAACACAAAACTGAAGCTGGCTATGATACGGATTTTGTGCTAATTATTCAGAACACTGGAGACATTGCAGATACCTTTGATATTGGAGTTAAGTCCAATGATGGAGGATTTACAATAACCATTGAAGAAGGTTATGATTCTATTGTTTTGGGAACTGACAAAAGAAAACCAATAATTATCAATGTGAAAACCTCAGAATCGGCGCAAGGAATGCTGTATGCCTACCTAGAAATTAAGTCAAGAGGAGATCCTAGCCAGACTTCAGATGTCAAGATAAATGTTAATACGGAACACACGTTTGGAAACCAAACTTCTACTGGAGATTCTGTCAACGTGCACTATGCAGGTATTCTTGCTTCAAATTCTAAATTATTTGATTCAAGTATGGAATACATATGGGATAATTACATGTATAGAAATGACGGAGTAACAGAACAAAACAGGCATACTGCAACACTCACTGCAGATAACATTGGCTGTGATGCTGAGGGATATCCAACAAGCGATTGTGAAGGTAAAAGAGTAATGGTACCTGGATTTGATAACAAAATGGTTGACATGTATGAAGGACAGACTCTGTCAGTTAGAATTCCTGCAATAGATGCTTACGGTGAACAAAAAGATCCGAATGATCCCAATAGTCTCAGTGGTGAAGATTTAATTTTTACAATCGAAATGGTTAGTATCAATTAAAAAAAAGATAATTAAACCACAAAACTCCCAAATTCACGGCAAAATACACAAGGACCATTGCCTCCAGAAGGTTCACCGCAAGAAGGACATTCTGAAATATTAGGAGGAGGTGGTGTATTCTCTCTAATCTTTTCCATTCCATTAACTAATGAATGCCTAGTTCCTGGTTGTTTTTGCTCTAATTCCATAACTATTTTTCTAAAAAGATTTCTTTGGGCTTTACCTGCATAAGGACAATCACCATCATGGAATTCCATTTCCTTTAAGATTGCATAAAGGTATACTTCCTGTTCAGGTAATCTTCTCAATGGTAATAATCTAGGAACGAAACCCTTTTGCACATATTTGTGAGGCGCCATTCTATTCAGTCTTGAAACATCACCCCTACAATGATTCATCAATACAGTCTGTGAAAAATCATCCAGATTATGACCTAAAACCAAACAATCTACGTCTGATGCTCTAGCCATTAGATTAAGTGAACGACGTCTCAAAATACCACAGGGAGAACATGGTGATGCTTCAGGGGGATGAGCAATCAATAATTCTCCCAGACTCATGCCTATCAATTCCTTATATGAAAAAATCTCAAGAGGGATTCTCAAATCCTGACAACTAGATTTTGCGCATTCCAATGAAGCTGAACGGTAATTCTCTATACCTTCATCCACTGAAAGACCTATTATCTCCGTATCCCTTTCACCACAATATTTACTCAATATACTTAACGCCACTGTAGAATCCTTACCACCTGAAAGACCGATACCTATCTTTTTTGGTTTGAGATTAGAGTTAGAAACAAGCTCATTAATCTGATTTCTTAATTCCTTAATTGCATTTTTTTCAAATGATCTGAAAAAGCAATTACGGCAAAGTACCTCACCAGAATAACGACGACTGATTACAGGATTAGTACCGCATGATTTACAAGCCACAAATGAGCATACATACTACTTTATATCCTTTGGAGGTAACCACAAGTATGACACCTGTTTGTCACCAAAATATATAATACAAGCATGATATGACACTATTAATGTGTCAAAAAGGATTAAGTTTATATACTATGTTCTCTTCAGAGATAATATTATGGCACCTCTCGGACCCCTTACTACAAACAGATTAACCGTACGTTTAGATCCTGAAAGGGCTGCTAGGATTGAGTACTGGGCAACTGAAAATCCTCTAAAAATAAAATCGTATAACCAATTGATACAAGAAGCCTTAGATGAATACCTAGACCGGCACACTGTTTCACCAACGCATGATTCACTTACAGTAAAAGTTCCTCAAAAAGTCAGAGAAAAATTACATGACCTTCAAGAAGATGGATACGGAAACATAGATCAAATTGTTTCAGAAGCTCTCTTACAACATTCAGCCTCTAAATATAGAGAAGAAAAAGATTACCAATTCCTAAGAAATGAAGTCAATACAATGTCTAACAGAAGAAAAATGGTCTTCTCCGATTACGGAGGCGACTAAACATGATGGATAGATTGGAAACATTTGACTCCAGTGACTTGATGGAGTTTATATCTCCACCAAAGATAAAAGTCCTGGGAGTTGGAGGTGCTGGAAATAACATCCTAAAACGTCTTTACAACAGAAAGATAACTGGCGTTGAAACAATTGCTCTTAACACAGATGCAATTCATCTAAATAATTGTCGGGCTCATACAAGAAAAGTTCTTGGTGCTACAATAACACAAGGTAGAGGGACTGGAGGAGATCCTCATCTAGGTAAAAGATGTGCAGAAGGTGATGAAGAAACATTAAGGAATACAATAAGTGATACTGATTTGGTTTTTATTATTGCTGGAATGGGGGGCGGTACTGGTACTGGATGTTCCCCTATAATTGCTAAATATGCAAGAGAAACTGATGCTCTAGTTGTTGGTGTAGCTGTTTTACCATTCAAAGAAGAAGGTATCAGACGCCGTAACACCGCTTTAGCTGGATTAAGAGAACTGAAGAATAGTTGTCATTGTGTTATTGAGTTAGATAATGAAAAAATAAATGAAATAAAAAATGGCGACTATCCTATGAAAAAAGCATTTGGAGTTATGTCCGATTTAGTAGCCGAAACTGTGCAATCTTTAGCGGAAGTTGTAACTGAACCTTCAACTATAAATGTAGATTTTGCTGATTTAAGAAAAATAATTGAAGCTGGTGGAAATGCAAAGGTACTATATGGAGACTCAGAAAGTTCCGATCCAGGTAGTGTACTTGATTCTGTAACTAATAATCCACTTCTTGGATCTCACTACCAAGGCGCTGAAGCTGTTCTTTTACATGTCGCTGCTGGAAGTGAATTCTCACTAAACAACTGTCATGAAGTTCTTTCAGCTCTAAAATATGAACTATCTGATGATGTTAACTTAATTTGGGGATTACGTACCGATGATTCTATGGCATCCAGTGTCAAAGTTGTAATGCTTGTTGCTGCCATTCCTGAAGAGGAAATAGTCGTGGATGATATTGCCGAAAAGCAGGAATCACCTCTAGGCAAATCAATCCCTATGATTGGCTAATTAATCACACACCTTCGCTGCAGGCTTTGCTTCCTAAGGTAAGGCCTGTGGCAATCAAATATTCACTTTCTTTTTGACAAAGCTAAAGCTGGTGTATACCGCTCATTGAGAGAAAGGTTGCAACCTTTCTCTCTAATGACTTAGATTTACTTATTCTTCTTCTTTACGTCTAAGTGACATACCTATAGCTGCCAAAAGACCGCTTAGTGTAATGCCCAACATAGATAGTGCAAAAGAAGGTATAGTATTAACTTCCTTTACTGCAGTTATAGTAATTGGAACACGGTTATTGTTCTCATTAGACTCCGTTACTGACTCTTCAGTATCAACTGCTAAATAGAAAGTGTAAGCACCACTTGTACTATCGCCAGGACCATCAGACATACCTAATTCAGACGCTGTTGCTTGGAAGAATACATACTTCTTGTTGCCTTCAGATATAATATCCGCACCTGTAGCTGTAGTCTTACTTGCATCAATAGCCCAACCACTGCTTGTCCAGTATAATCCTACTTGAACACCCATTGGATTACTCTCAAAGTCCAAAAGACCGACCTTGAATGATCCGACGGTCTCAGTACCTGAGTTTACCACTTCAAACATGAAACTAAAGTATGGATCATCCGAGCCACCTGTCTTCTTAACCCAACCAACACCAGATTCTCCGAAACCAGTAGCGTGAGATATGTATCTAACATCGCTACCAATTGAAAGATCAGGTTTGGCTATAACCATAGTTGCTTGACCATCAGAATCACCACTGGTGAAAGTATTATCATAGTCAGACCATGAGCGAGCATCAGCCTGAATACTGTATGTATCTGGAGGTGCCCATCCTGCATAACCAATCGTAACATCTATATTCACAGACTGTGTTGAACCTGGATTGACAAAGTTAGAAGCACTTGGTTCCATTGGTCTATTAGCGACTGCATCCCAACTTGACTTAGTTGGATTGTTAATTTTCCAACCAGTTGATTGTGCGTACTCTTCAGTACCACTAGGCCACTGAATAAGTCCATCTTCACCAATATAAGCGGTTTGATCTCCTCCACTTGTAGCATCACGTCCACTACCCCATGAACCACTAATTGGTTTAATGGTAACATAGGTATTACGACCTTGCTGAATAATTGAATCCATTATTGCGCTAGTTCCATCCATCAAAGTAACAAATGAATTAGCTGGAGCTGTTATCACAAAGTCAACTACGGCAGAATCAGACGCTGCTCCATAGTTGTTTACCTTAACAGTATAAGTTCTTGTAACTTCGTCACCAGTAGATGATGATGGCTCACCATTCTGAGTTGTTGGTGAAATGTCCTTTACATCTACTGAATAGTCATCCAAACCAAATACAGATGGGTAAAATGCTGTAAATGTTCCACCATCTCCGGAACCTGTATTAGTTCCAGTCAAACGAATCTGCATTGAATTGCGAACATATTGGTCTTGTAAGTTACCTGAACCATCAGTTAACTGTTCAACTGTACCCAAATCTGCAAAGAAAGTTTGGCTTGTTGAATTATCAAAACTACTGCTTCCAGTCCAACTATCTGGCAATTGTGTATAGTTTGCACTAGGTATAGAGTAGAGTGTAGACAATTGATCTGCTGCTCTCCACTTGATGTTATACCAAGCTCCACTTGAACCTGCACGAACTTGAGCCTTAACGCTTGCATCAGTTAAATCATATTCAGCTTCAACAACCAAGAATGGTCTGCTGTTCCATACCATGAAAGATTCAGAGGTTAAGGAACCATCATTCACACCATCCCATACATAGGAACCTGAAGACCATCCATTACCCATATTCCAGTTTTCAGGATCTCCACTCAAAAGAGTAGCACCAAGTACTAGAGTTACAGTCTTTCTGTTATTTGCTGGATTCTCATCAGGAACTTGAATTTCATCTGGTCTCCAAGCTGAAACTCTCAGATTATATATTCCTGGAGCAAAGCCTGAACCCCATGTCCAGTCATCTCCTGCTGTAGATGGATTTACTGTGAAAGTTTGACCCTTCTCAAGACCTGAAATTCCATTATCATCAGGATCAAAATCTGATGGTATCTCAAAGAAGTTGAAAGAGCGGTCTGTTGGCCACACACGAATACCATTAGAATCAGTAATCTGTGCGTAAACAGTCACACCTTCTTGTGCTTCAAGACCAATTCCCTTAACTGTTATAGACAAATCATGATCTCCACCAGATGCTGCATAACGATCTGTTTCAACACTTATGATGTCAAAGTTGTTTCTATATTCATTACCAATTACGTAAATGTCATCTATCATGACTCCCTTTCCTCCGCCATTGGCTGTAACGACTCTGAAATCAATCCAAGTTTGATATCCTTCAAATGCGTCTAATGACAGTTCTTCAACAACCCATTGTGCATCATCTGAGCTTGACCAAGCACAGCTACAATCTCCTTCATAGGTCTTTACAACTGTCCAAGTTCCAGATGACATCTTCTGATCACTATCGAAATCTGTGGCCGCCCTTACCTCAAGCCTATCGCCTGAAGCAAGATCCCACTTGATAGCATATGAAAGAATAGGTTTGAAAGCCGCCCTAAGATCTACATTAAGATCTGTTTGGAATCTATCTCCTGGACCATCACGATCGAAAGAATCCTGAGTAATTAAACTGTCATCTGATCCTCCTCCTGTATCTGGACTAGACTTCGAGTAACCTGATTCTTTAGCATACTGCCAAACCATCTGTCCTGAAAATGCATCATTGCCTACATCTCTCGCCTTCCAACTATTTTCTGTTGTAGAAAATCTATCTACCTTAGTATACGCGTAGACAGAAGACCTATCAGAAGGTGAATCTACATCATCATAGAAGAAAGTATCAAACACACGGAATGAAACAGTTAATGAATTGTTCCACGGGAAGAAATCCTTACCCGCAGGAACTAGAACTTCAACTGTTGCATAATACGTATTTGCACCAGGGACCATAAACAGAGAGAATAATTCTTTCTGGTCTTCATTTCCACCACCAGGTGTTATGTCACCATAATTTGAATCTCCATCAAGATTTGGAATTGATGGCTGTGTTGTATCCAAGAATGATGATAAATCTTCACCTTGTAAATTACTCATAGAGAATTTTACAGGTAAATCAGTCCATCCTGCTTCTCCAGCATTAATCACTGTAGCATTAATTTCTCTCCACAAACTATTACCACCATTGTCCTTTACAACAAAGTCACTGTCAACAGTAATATCTCCTACTGCAACATCACGAGTTATACGTTCTGTTCCACGGAAAACAATCTCATCGATAAACCAACCAGGGTATGGCCTGCTACCTTCTGTGTTTTGATCGCTATCAGCATCCATCATGATTCTCCACTGAATAGAATCTGCATCATCTGTTCCATAGTAATCTCCACCCAATACATAACCTTGATATTTGGCGTTACCTCCACCCCATAAATACCAAGCTCCTTCACCTGGACAGAATCCAGAGTAAGTGATCAAGTTGGTCCATGAGACCCCATCCTTGGATATCTGCATAACAAAGTTATCACCAGATTCCATACATCCAGTAAACAACATACCTACAATAACTTCTTCCATTGCACTCAAGTCAAGTGGTGGTGAGACGAAGTAATCGTCTTGATTTGGCTCTGCTGTAAATTTAGGACAGTCACTGTCCCCAGAAGTACCCCAATCACAATTTGCTGGATTTGCATTAGTTTTGTACCATCCATCTGGTGCGAAGGAACCCAAAGCTGACTTACCTTCATGATAAACAGATTTAATTGTCTTGTTTAGACTTCCTCCATTATCTGCACAATCAGAAGCTGCTCCTGAATCCCAGCCACAACCATCTATATCCCAGTCATAACTACTAACTCTGTGGTAATTTACATGGTCTAAACTGTTAGCACCATTGACATCGGTATCACCAAAAGTAATTGAAGGGCCTATTTCATCTTCGGGTGCCTCTCCATTTTCAATCCACTTACCTACACCAACATCTGCTTGAACAAAATTATTTGCAACGCCTTGATCTCCAGTGTGCATAACTTCTGCTGAAAGTCTATCCATTCCAGCACTCGTGAACATAACATGTCTTGCTTTATTTTCATTTACACCATCATATATACGTTGATGACGATCATTAGTCTTGTTAAATGTGAATACTACACTATCTCCATTCTGAATGGAATCCGCGATGTGCATAGGATGTCCTTCAGGGAAAGCTCTAGTGTCAAAAGTACTGTCAAACAAAACTTGACCAAATTGATTCTTCAATTTTAGATGAACAGCTGTGCTGCTCTGAGGTAACATACCATAGTTTGTAACTGTTACTCTGATATCAACTGGTACCATAGCTTCAACGGATCGCCAGTATTGAACGTGATTAGGAATATCTAAACCACCTATTCCAATATCAACATTCTGTGTTTGTTCTTTTGTTACTCCCATCCATGAAAGTACTGTACCAAATAAATCAGCTCTATCTGATCTCTTGTTAAAGACACCTATTTCATCAGCAAACATGAATGCTTTGTGGGTCTGTGGACCTACATAGCCATCAACTGGGAACTGAACCGCATGGTACTCATGACCATCTGCTGCACCCTTACGTGCATCCATCCAAAATGCTCCAGTAGCTGTATTATCATATGGTTTGTTACCACATGGCCTGTCAAGGTAATGGATACCTGCAGTATCTGTATCAAACTCCTTACCCTCAAATATAGAACCACTTACACCCTTCATTGGGTTTGACGTTCCATCAACCACAATGTATGAAGAATAGTATGTGTCTGAATGCATGTAATTATTCTGGAAAGTTCCAGCCGCAGAGTCAAACCAATCACTCATCTGCGTTGATACGAACATATTTCTATTAGTTGTACAGAAAGAATCACTACCGCCACAGTCACCATCAAGATAACTTGATAGAGTACTCTGTTCAGCGCTTGACATAATTTGAGTGTTCCATCCGCCATACCAAATTACTACTTCATAATCATCTACAAGAGATAATCCTGCATCACCTGAAGGAAGTTCCTTAGTAGTTCCTCCCCATCTTCCAGAACGGAAAACATCGAATGAATAGCCACCATCATTCAAAGCAGTCGCGATATGAGACGCTTCGAGCCAGGGGCCTGACATCCAATTTTCACCATCATCGTCTACAATCAATACTTTTGCGGCACCCGGTTCCTGCTTAGCAGGAGAAAAGTGACCATCTGCCATAGTTGTAGCCCATGGTACCTCTTGACCAGGAAGGATATTATTGAGTTCACTTACCAACTCAACTTCACCTTCTGATTCGGATACTATTGCCTCACCAAGGGTAATCCCTGTGATGATTTCGCTCTCTTGTTCGTCGTCTGATCCTGCTGATACTAACAGTGAAAAACTGCTAAGTACAAACAAGGCTGCAACGAACATTGCTATCATTTTCCCGTATAGGGAAGCTGACTCTGATACGTTTGCGTTCATTTTTGCACACCTTCGTGTTTTGTCCTAATACCGTAACTACCAAAATAGAAACGGTTTACCATCATTGACAAGGTCTTAATAAAAGGAATCCCAGTTTTTTATAAACTAATATAAAAACTTACTGGTTTGTGCTTTGGACATTAGTGAAAGACTTGAGTATATCAAAAACCTTCAAAGAACTCTGAGGCGAGTACGGATGTACTTCTCTTTCAAACACACATTCAAACTCAGAACCAAGAAAATCCTGAATCTCAAATTTTACGCTCTTATCAATTATATTATACAAATGAATAACCCCTCCAGACTTTAATTTATCACTCAATGGTTTCAAGTATGGTAAAGAATTCGTAGGATTATTCATTAATATTCTATCATAATCTGGTAAATCAGATACGAGATCCTCGATTTTAGAACAAATAAAAGTGTAATTAGACTCTGAAACACCATTCAATTGGAAATTATTATTTGACCATATTTCAGCCTGAGGATTTGAATCAATTGCTGTAATATTACAGCCCTTTGATGCTAAAGCTACAGAAAATGGTGATGCACCGGCAAATGCGTCCAAAACCTGCTCTCCATCCATAGACATATCATAAACTCTTTTTCTTTCCCTAGCTAAACGTGGTGAAAAATAAACCTTAGATATATCTAATTCAAACTCAAACCCATTTTCTTTATGAATCGAAACAAAATCTGATTCGCCTTCAATCATTTCTAGCTTTCTTACTCTATATTCACCCTTAACTCCTAAATCTAAAGCTACCCTATCAATATTAGGATTACTTGCCAATAAAGATTTGGCAATTATCTTAGAGTACTCAAATGACTCATCTGATAATTTAATAATTGCTATATTTCCAAATATATCAAATGCCCTAGGTGCAATTTCCCTAATTTTAGGTGGTAATTTTAATCTATAATCTCTAGAAACTCTCTTAGACTGCAAACCAGTACATTCAATGATTTCACCTTCAACTTCAAAATTTAGTGGCCATAAAACATAACCATCCTCTTTTATTGGTAAAAAACTATTGTTTAATGCCTTGCAATCCTCCAAAAAAGCTTTAGTCTCTTGAGCCTCATTTTCAGGAACTTTGAGATGCTTAAGCAATTAATTCTCGATAAGAATCTGAATTTAACAAATCCTCTAACTCTTCGGTTGGTTCAATAGTTGCCATCCAACCAAAATCATATGGCGACTCATTTATCAATTCAGGAGACTCTTCAAGCTTAGTATTAACTGAAATAATTTTACCTGAAACAGGAGCATAAATATCACTTGCAGCTTTAACAGATTCAGCAATAGCCATAGAATCTCCTTTAGAAAACGAAGAACCAACTTCAGGTAATTCCACAAAAACAACGTCTGAAAGTGCGTCTTGTGCATGGTCTGTTATCCCAACTTTTACATTCCCATCATCATCAAGGCTAAGCCATTCGTGCTCTTTAGTATACGACAGATTGTCAGGAACTTCACTCATAGGAATGGCATTCTCACCACACGCCCATTTAAGTGGTTACCGCGCACCTCTACAGTTATTGGAGTACCAATATCCAAATCAAGATAAGCCAATCCTATGCCTTTTCTAAGTGATGGAGACAAAGATCCACTAGTTAACGATGAAATTTTACTGCCATTATTAAAAACTAAATTACCTGGTCTAATTATTCCCCTATCCTCTATCAGTATGCCTCTTAATTTAGGGTATCTTTTTTTCTGGAAATCCATTAATGCTTCTTTACCAATAAAGTCATGGTTCCAATCAATAACCCACGAATAATCAGCTTCAAGTGTTGTTTGATTTCCATCAAAATCTTGGCCTGACAATAGATAACCTTTTTCCAATCTAAGGGTGTCTCTTGCACCCAATCCAATAGGTATTGCACCCATCTCAACTAAGGACTCCCAATGATTAACAACCTCACTAAGAGGGCCTATAATCTCACAGCCTTTTTCTCCAGTATATCCTGTACCGCTAATAATTGTGTCTCCTATTTTTACAAGTTGGAAAGAACCAACTGAGGTATTGAGATGTTGTCCCAATAATCGAGAAGAATCAGGACCTTGAAGTGCTAAGCAAAAATATTCATCGGATAAATTCTCTAATGATACCTCAAATTTTTCTGAATTTTTTGAAAGCCAATCAAAAACTTTGCTGATTTTTGATGCATTGGGAATCAACATATAACTATCTTCAGAAATAGTATAAACAATTGTATCATCAATAATGCACCCTCTCTCATCTAAAATATGACAATAACGACAATCACCCTTCTTCTGTCGATTCATATCCCAAGTTGTTACATAGGAAAGAAAATCTATAGTCTCAGGTCCTTTGACAAATATTTGACCCATATGCGAAACATCAAATATTCCGGCACCATCTCTAACTGCTTTATGCTCAGATAATATGCTAGTGTACTGTATTGGCATCTCCCATCCTGCAAAATCAACTATTTTCGCCCCTAATTCCTTGTGATGACTAAAAAGTGGAGTCCTACGAGAAGTCATTGTAGTTAAAGTGGGAAGGGTGCCATAAGGGCTAGGGCGGCAATCTTATATGGCAACCGTTTAGAACGTTTACGTGACAGCAACAAAAGATGAACCATTGAAAGAAAAGTCTGAAGAAAAGACTGATTCTCAAGAAGAAAAGAAATCAGAAGAAAAAGTTGTGAAACCTAAACCAAAAAAGACGAAGAAGGGGAAAAAAGGAAAATACGGAAAGAAATATGGCAAGCAAGTGGATGAAACTAATCTAAGAGTAACTTTACCCTATAAACCTAAGGGTGAAATGTTCGCTGTAGCTGAAACTTTTCAAGGTGGATCACGATTACAATTAATTTGTGAAGATGGAGAGAGAAGAATGGGAAGAATCCCAGGTAAGCTAAGAAGAAGAATGTGGGTTCGAGAAAATGATTTATTGATAGTAGTACCTTGGTCATTTCAAGATAGTAAAGCTGATGTTAAATTTAGATATACTCCCACCCAAACCTCAAATCTCAAGCGCTCGGGAAAGATACCTGAAATATTAGATATTTATTGATAATGCGTACAAACATAGAAAGTTTGGACTGGAATGCTGGTAATTTAATTCGTTCAAGAGATAAAGATGGTCGGAAAACAGTAGATGATGTATTTGATGAATCAACCTTAAAGAATATTCAACAATTATTCCACAGAGGTGTGATTTCTACCTTGGAAAATATAATCGCAACTGGCAAGGAAGCTAATTTGTTTAGAGCAAAAACTTTAGATGGAAGAAACAGAGCTGTAAAAATATATAGACAAAATACGGCTACATTCCGCAAATTAGAAAAATATATAAGTGGAGATCCAAGGTTCAAAAGTGTTGGAAACAATCCTAGAGAAAGAGTCTTTACATGGGCTCAAAAAGAATATAAGAATCTACACTCAATGAGAGCCAGTGGCGCTAAAGTACCTGAACCTTTTCATGTTCACAAAAATATAGTCGTAATGCAATACATGGGTTGGAGATTTCGCCCCTATCCTACAATTAAAGAACTAACTCCTGAGGAACCTGAAACTTTTTTAGGTTTAATTCTAGATTCAATCAAAGCCTATCGGTCAGCAGGTATAAGTCATGGTGACCTTAGTGAATATAATATATTAAATATTAGAGAAAAACCATGCATTATAGATGTAGGACAAGCGGTTCCTAAAGAACATCCCTTGTATGACGAATTGCACAGGAGAGACATGAATAATATGCACAAATATTGGAAAAAATATATCCGAGAATTGAAGCTAGAGGATTTGAAATAATGGATTATCTAAAAGTTCCACTGTCTAGAGTAGGTGCTATAATTGGACCAAAAGGTGAAACAAAGAAAAGAATAGAAGAATTAAGTGGCTGCGAAATTAGCATAGATTCAAATGAAGGAATAATAGAAATTACTTCAAAAAATGAAACTGACCCACTAATGAATCTACAATTAATAAGTGCTGCAAAGGCCATTGGAAGAGGATTTAATCCCGAAAAAGCATTCCAATTATTAGAAATGGATTATTATTTAGAAATAGTTGATATCAGAGACTATGTAGGGCGTTCAAAGAAAAGATTAGCAACCATAAGAGGGCGATTGATTGGAAGATCGGGCAAGACTAGGGAAATTATAGAAGAGATGACTGGATGTGATTTAGCTATACAAGGTCACACAGTATCCATAATTTCTGATTTAGACGGGTTTGAAGCTGCAAAAGTTGCAATTTCTATGGTTCTTGCCGGATCAGAACATGGATCCGTTTACAAATACCTAGAAAGCTTTAGAAGACGTCATAAATGACGTTTTTTTCTAGGTGTTTCATAAAGCTTACTGCTTAGTTTTATATAATTGGGGTTTGTGCGAAGAATACAATTTATGCAGATTTTCATTCTGCTATGTACTTGTAAAGGTGAAAAACAATGAAAATGAACAACGATTTGAATCGTACAAACAAAGCAAATATTGCAAATAGCAAGTATCATGCGGAGTATCAAGCATGAAAGTAACTTTTTTAGGAGTGGGAGAAGCATTTGATAATGATTATACTCACACCTGTATTCTAGTAGAAGCTGCGGGAAGAAGAATGCTTGTTGATTGTGGTGCAACTGCACCACCATCAGTATGGCACCAATCAAAAAGACCCGATTATCTTGACGGAATATTCATATCACATTTTCATGCAGACCATGTATTCGGTTTACCTGCCTTAATGAAAAGAATGGAAGAAGATGGACGTACAAGGCCCTTCTATCTATTTGGACCAGTGGGTGCACAACGTAATGTGGAAAGATTAATGGAATTCGCTTATCCCGGTATGGTTGCACACTTGCCATTTACACTAAGATTTAGAGAATTACAGAGATCTCATCGATGGGATGACTGGAACCTAAGAGTTGTTAACACCAGACATTCAGTACAAAATCTTGGCCTAAGATTAGAGGCTGGAAGTCCGACCAAAGTTTTCTGTTATTCTGGAGATGGCATGTTTACACCAACTGCATCTAAACTTTATACAAATTCGGATTTATTAGTCCATGACGCGTACACAATGGATGGAACTGTTACAAATCCAAAAGGCGAAACCATAAACATCGGAATAAAAACCCACTGTTCAATTCAACAACTTGAAAGATTAGATGATATGGCCAGACCAAAAAAGATGGCCCTTATTCACTTGAACCGAAATTTGCGTAAAGAAAAGGCAGACATTCTCAAAAAGTATAAGCAAAGAAGATGGATTATACCCGAACCTAGGGATGTAATTGTACTTTAGATGCATCATCTGGTACAAATAATCCGATTTGAATCTGCCCGCAAGCTTACAAAGGTTCCAAAAGATCATCCATGCAGTAACTTGTATGGATTAGCATTCAAATTGGAAATACATGTAGAAGGTGATATTCATGATTCTACCGGATTTGTAATGGATTTCAATGACATTGAAAGAAAATTTATGACAATAAAGAAACAAGTTGATCACCACTATCTAAACGAAATTGTAGGATTAGAAAACCCCACTAGTGAAATACTTATAGAATGGATATGGAATAAATTAAAACCAGACTTTCAAGAACTATCAAAATTAGTATTGTGGGAAAATGAAGTGTCAAGAGTTGAATTTAGCGGAAATTAGACTTATGTCTATAAAATATTGAAACCAATGCTATTACTGTTATTATAGACAACATAGCTATTGAGGGTAAAATAGGGTCCTCTGAAGCGGAATTAGGTAGGACCATTGTAATCTGTATAGAAACAGAATCTGAGCCACCAGCTGAATCAACTGCCGTGAGCGTTATGAAATGAACACCTTCACTCAGAAAACTCTCAGCAAAGAAATTAGGTGTTGTATAGAGTTCCCCATCTAAACTACTTGACCACGTGAACAACAGTTCATCACCATCTGTATCAATTGAGCCTTGAGAAGAAAACTGAACCAATTTATCACTAAAATATGTAGTTCCTGTTTGTGGAGATTGAATGACAGCCATAGGGTTATGATTTTCGGGCTTATCATTAACTATTATAGAAACTGTATCAGAAGAGGAAGAACGAACGCCTTCATCGTCTTCCACTTGCAAGGCCACTTCATATTCTCCAGCTTCCTCATAATAATACTCAATCCACGAATCTGTAATCCAATCAGTCTCTTTAGAATCTCCAAAATTAAATTGATACTTAACTACTTGAGAATCGTCTGATGAAGTATTACCTGAAAATATTATTTTATCAAGAATATATAATTCCATCAAATTCGATTTCAGGTTTGCTGTAGGTCTTCTATTAGCTCCATCATTTGTAACCTCGACATTTACAGAATAAATCACTGAATAATTTTGACCATCAAATGAACGGGCTTCCAAAGTATAACGGCCATTAAGATCCAGACTAGTATTCCAGGCCCAGGCCCAATTCTGAAAACCATTAGCATTTTGCCAATTGTTAGGAGCCACTCGAACTTCTACTCTTTCTACGTTATTGTTATCACTAGCAGTTCCTTTGACAACAACTAATCCAGATACAACCTCATTTTGATAAGGTTCTGTTATGAATACCATAGGATTCTGTGAATCAATAAAGTCATCCACTTGAACAATCACTTGATTCTCATGATTAGAATTATCCTCATCCTGTGGACTAATATCTACTATTTCAGCACTTAAAGTATGAACTCCTTCAACAGCAACCCATGTAGATTGAATATTAGTCGCCTCAGCTGGATCTAAGCTATTAGATGAAGGTACTGACTGGAAAATTTCATCATCACTGTAGAAATCTACAGTAAATTGTTTTGCTGGACCAAGGCCCTCGTTAACTATTCTAGCAGTTACACTCACCTCCTGACCTGCTGAAATAGAGGGTGGTACCACCAATTCTTCAATAAGCAAATCGGGTAAATCTGTAAAAGATGATACTGTAAAATTCTGAGTCTGACCTTTCATATCATTGAGAAAATA
>JAPYSZ010000004.1:0-16142 GCA_029941645.1 Candidatus Poseidoniia archaeon | reverse complement strand
TAAAAGATGATACTGTAAAATTCTGAGTCTGACCTTTCATATCATTGAGAAAATATTCTATGTTTACACTGATTGTATCATCAAAATTTGGTGCCTCAATATCAAACTTAAGTTCTGGAAAGTTAGTTACAACAACATCTGAATCCAACTGTGCAGAATAATTAAAACTTGACTCAATAATCCATCTACCTCCCGATTCTGTTACTAATTTGATACCAGAGTCAGCCTCAACACCAGAACCTTCACCTGCATCAATTGAAAATTTAGTAGGTTTAGGCCATGAACTGGAATATTTTGCAATAATTATAATTTCATCAGGTAATTGGCTACCTGGAAAGAAATTTTGTATATTGCCACCATCTTTTCCTCTATTCGTATATTCAGTCATAGTATGTTCCATAAAAACGGTAAAAGTCTCGTTAGTCTGTGTCTGAATACCTGAAACACCTTCTAATTGTGTTGAACTTAAATCCTGAGCTCTTGAAACTGCCCCTACCAATTCAACAGTCCCCCAGCCATAGCAATTATTGGGCGTGTACAACTCTCCACAATCAATATCTAAAGGAATTCTATGGTCGCTTGTCTCTCTAAGTATTTGTTTAACATAATCAGAATTAGAAGTGGGAGCTACGTTAGAATTAGCCTGAATCATTAGTGCAGCAACACCTGCAACATGGGGTGTTGCCATAGAAGTTCCAGAATAGGATACATAACCATCTCCTGAACCTGCACTCGCCGACATTACGGCACCCCCGGGTGCCATTACATCTGGTTTTAATCTTCCATCTCCCGTTGGACCTCTGGAAGAATAAATCTCTCTATTGTGTTCATCATTAACGGAACCTACTGTTATCGCCTTCTCACTATCTCCAGGATATGAAATAGAAGCAGGATGGGCTGCAATTCCAAGATTACCATTCCCTATTGCTACTACTGTTACTATACCTGATTCAACAGCAATATCAAGTGCCTGAGATATAGAAGATGCGCCATTATTAGTCGCTCCAGGTATAACAACAGGACCTCCTAATGATAATGACATCACACCTATAGAAAATCTATCTTTATTGGAAATTGTCCAATCCACTGCTCTTAGCAAATCCTGTTCATCACCAGAACCACCATCAAGAGCGATAACACCGGCTAGATTCGCTTGTGGTGCAACACCAGAGTATGTTCCACTGGCACCACCAGTCCCTGCGGCTATTCCGGCACAATGAGTTCCATGACTACCTGAATCATGAGGTTGCTCATCGGGATATTCCTTGTCGGTATTAGCATTGTAAAAAGCAAGCATACCATTTGAATCGACTGCAATCTTCGGGTCATCCGTATTTGAATTATCGTCAAGATCATCCAAAGACTCATGATTAAAGTCGACACCAGTATCCAAAATTGCAATTGTGGTACCTTCACCCCTTATTCCAAAATCAGTCCATATAGTATCTGCACCTATCGAATCAACACTATTATCTAGAGAGGGATAAAACAGGACATCAGCCTCCAGCCATACCAAATCTGGTAAGTAGGTTACATCCGGAACCTGGGCTATAGGTAGAAGGAATCCAAAAGTATCAAAACGTGGAAAACTGGAAGTTATTTCCCCACCAAGATTCTCAACAAAAAAATGGTGACGCTGATCCAGATTCTGAACTTGAGCAATAAGGCTAATTTTTCCTGAGGGTGCTGGAGCAATGCCTAATTCCTGTGAACGCTCTGGATTTTGAAAAACCAATTCTAATCTTGGATCAACCAAATGAATATTATCTCTAGGAATTGTAGATTCTTCACCTACGGTTTCAACAAATGGGCTGAAAATAACCGATAAAAAAATCGCGACTACCAAATACTTAGGATGACGTGCCAACAGCTTCTTACTGACTGACCATTAAAAGAATATGGCGCCCAGACCGGGATTCGAACCCGGGTTTGGAGCTCCGCAAGCTTCCGTGATTCCAAGCTACACTATCCGGGCGCAAGAACGCACTAACGGCCTATCTTAAAGGCTGACATAACGACCAATTTCCTTATATCTATGGCTTTTTGCGAACCATGGCTCAAATTGTCATCATAATGGGTTCTGCAACGGATAGACCAACAGCAAACAAGGCGGAAAAAATATTAGACCGATTTGAAATCGGCTATGAAACTTTCGTTGCTTCAGCACATAGAACACCAGACAGAGTAGTCGAAATCATTAAAGATTCAGATGCCGATGTTTTCATAGCTCTGGCGGGTCTTTCGGCAGCACTACCTGGCGTGGTTGCAGCCCACACCCTCAAACCAGTCATAGGTATACCCTGTTCATCTAGTAGTTCTCCAGGAAATCTAGATTCCCTCTTATCTGTTGTGCAAATGCCACCAGGAGTACCTGTAGCAGCAGTGGGAATAGGAAGAGGTGAAAATGCAGCTTTACTAGCTGCCAGAATTATTGGAATTACAGACAAAGAAATCTATAGTTCCTTAGAAGCATATAGAAAGGAACTAGAACAAAAAACGTTAGATTCAAACTAATTATCAAAGGCATTAACGCCAATCATTGGTACAAAAGCTACACCTGGGCGACGAAAAACTGAGATTCCATCAACTGTACGCTCTACAGTCAACAATTCTTGAGCCACACGACCCCCCACAGGAATTACCATCAAACCTCCTACTTCTAACTGGTCGATTAAGGGGGGAGGTACACGTGGAGCTCCACAAGTCACCATTATCTTTTGATATGGACAATTATCCATAAAACCTTGAGAACCATCTCCGTTTATAATCTCAATATTATCATAATTGGCTAAATTTTCACATGCTAATTCATAAATGTAAGGAATACGCTCAATGGTTGTCACTTTAGAAACTAAACGTGATGCAACGGCTGCATGGTAACCACATCCACTCCCTATTTCCAATAAATTATCTTTTTCGCTTAATCTTAATTCTTCAAGCATCATAGCCACCATATGAGGTGCTGAAATTGTCTGGCCTTGTCCAATAGATAATGGAGTATCATCATAAGCTGATAATCTATCTGAAGTCCTGACAAAATCACGACGATCAACTTCTTCCATAGCCTTCCGAACCTGGGTTGTCCTAAGATAATTTTCTCTCTTAAGATAATTCAATAATATTTCTCTTTCTTTAATTTTCTCAGACAATTTATTCCCCACTATCTTCTAAGCCATAACGAGAAACTGAGCCGCACTCCAAACAGGTCACTATTTTCCACCCTTTAGGAGACAACCTATTTTTAGAATTTTGAGAATTGAGAAAAGAATTGCAGTCTCTACAAATCTGAAGGCGTTGGAATTTTGTCAAACGCTGATTATATCGTTTACTTATCAATCTAGCCAATTCAACAAATCTCTTAGACTGATCTAAATCACCATCTTTAGAACTTTTCATAGCTAAATTCAGGAGTTTATCTATCCTATCTCTTGCAATTTTTTCCTGGCTTTTAGTCCTACGACCTCCTCTTTTGGGCACAATACGCTATTAGTTGCTTTTTTTAACACCCTCCTCTGACCAAAAAGTAACATGATAGCTGACCACTTCACGTGGGATACGCCATGGGAATTGTATTTCCACATACTTATTTTCATACCTATTTTACAGAGACTGATTTTTTTGGGAGAGCCCGCTTTAAAGGCTATACAACTACACGGCCATCATTTAAAATGGCTATTTGAAAGACTAAAAGAAATTCCAAAAGGATATTCTATTGCAGCAAAATTTACTGTAGGATTGTTAGTCCCTGCAACTATCGCTTTAATGAGATTTATTATTTTTGAACCTGAAGAGGGAATTGTAGAAGTTTTTGGAAAAACACTGACTCCCCCTAAATGGGTCGATACACCCGATTGGCAAGTCATAGCTATTGTAATATTTTTTGTGGGACATACCTATCTAGATTGGAGACGTGTATGGGACACCCGAAATCTAGCTGTAAAGCTCATAAGTATTGATGTTGGAAAATATCGACCAATGGTCGATAGAATGTTACAAATGGGTGATTGGTTAAAGGGTAATGAAGAAAAAGGAAAAGATGCCTTACCCCATGAAAGAGTGGCAAGATTTGTAGGTTTTTTTGCAGGTAAACTAAGAGATACAACAAATACTGTAGTTGACAAAGTTATGGAGATGCCTAACAATTTTGCAGGAAGATGGATGGTTGTAAACGTAGCATTTGGAATGGCATTTCATCTCTTACCAATTGTCTTTATGTTTTTCTTGACTGCAACATATGACATGTTTTTATAAATTATCTAAAATCTCTTGGAGATTGTTTTCTAAATCCACTAAATTACCACTATTGTCGATAATATAATCTGCTTCATTAATCGTAGCAAATAATTGCTGTTTATTTGGATTCTCACTAGACTCTTCTAGTTTTTCCTGCGCTAAAAACTGTTCCCAGGAACCACTATCTCCCTTTCGATCTCTTTCGCTCAAACGTTCAAACCTAACTTCAGGACTAGCATCTACAGCAATTAGGCAAAAAAAATGGTTATCATATTTTCTTCTAAGTGAAGACACTTCGTATGGATTACGTATTGAATCAACTACATGGTCATTAGGTGTAACTATGTTCTTTCGCATGAGATCTGCTAGTATTCCTGGCCCTCCTTCTTCTCTAAGTCTATTGCCAATAGCTATCAAATTATCCCGACTCTCTTCCGTTCCTTCTTCCGCAAGTTTTGTCCTAAGAGTGTCTGAAAGGGAATGATAAGAAAAAGAACGTTTAGTCAATAAAGATGCAACCTTACCTTTTCCCGAGGCATTACGTCCTGTTAATCCAATTATGTAGTATGTCAAAAATATCCTCAGAAATCTGAACCTTCTCTATATTCACCAAAGACTCCTCTTAGAACATCACACATCTCTCCTAATGTAGCCTTAGATTTAGCTGCCTCGATAAAATGAGGCATTAAATTATCCTCACCTTCTGCTGCTTTTTCTATAGCATTCAACGCTGCCGCATGTTTACTTTTATTTCTTGTATCTCTCAATTTCTTGAGACGAGCGCACTGCCGTTCAAATCCTTCAGGATCCATCTCTAAAATTGGAATTTCGGCAGACTCATCTGAAGTATATTGATTAACTCCTACTACAACTCTATCTTCGTTATCGATTTCCTGTTGATAACGATAAGCGGCTCCTGCTATTTCCTTCTGGAAGAATCCTTTCTCAATTGCCGAGACGACACCACCTAATGAATCAATGCGATCAAAGTAATCTCTGGCTTGCCTTTCCATATCATCAGTCAACCATTCCAAGTAGTAACTTCCTCCAAGAGGATCAATAACGTTGGCTACACCGGATTCATGAGCTATAACCTGTTGTGTCCGTAATGCTATCTGAACAGCCTTTTCTGAGGGGAGCGCCAATGCTTCATCCATTGAATCTGTATGAAGTGACTGCGTGCCTCCCAAAACACCAGCCATTGCCTGAATTGCAACTCTTACTATGTTAATCTCGGGTTGTTGAGCCGTTAAACTACATCCAGCAGTCTGCGTATGAAATCTTAAAGTCCAACTTCTAGGGTCCTTAGCCCCATATTTGTCCTTCATGTCTCTAGCCCATATTCTTCTAGCTGCACGATACTTTGCTATTTCCTCGAAAAAATCATTATGCGCATTGAAAAAGAAACTGAAACGCGGTGCAAAATCATCAATATTCAATCCTCGCTCGATAGCCCAATCTGCATAGGCATAACCATCTGCTAATGTAAAAGCTAGTTCCTGAACAGCTGTTGAACCTGCTTCCCTTATATGATATCCTGAAATCGAAATAGTATTCCATTTAGGCATATATTTTGTTCCATATTCCACTGTGTCTGTAACTAGTCTCATTGATGGAAGTGGAGGGAATATGTACTCTTTTTGTGCTATATATTCTTTCAAAATATCATTTTGGATAGTCCCACCTAAATTAGACTTAGGAATGCCCTGATTCTCAGCATTTGCAATGTACATTGCCCAAGTCATAGCTGCAGGTGAATTGATGGTCATTGAAGTTGTTACTTTATCCAGAGGAATATCTTTGAACAAAAGTGACATATCTTCCAAGCTACTAACACCCACTCCACATTCCCCAAATTCTCCTGCCGCAGTAGGTGAATCACTATCATATCCATAAAGCGTTGGCAAATCAAAGGCAGTACTAAGTCCCGTTTGACCCTGTTCTAAAAGATATTTGAAACGGGCATTGGTTTCCTCTGCTGAACCAAAGCCTGCAAACATTCTCATAGTCCATAATCTTCCACGATACATCGTTGAATGAATTCCCCTAGTATAAGGGAACTCACCAGGATAGGATATGTCTCTTTGATAATCTATATGCGCAGTATCTAATGGTGTATACAACCTATCAACTTTTTGACTTGATGTCGTCATAAATTCTTTTAATCTTTCTGGGTTTTTCTTCAATGAAGGCTCAAGAATCTCATCCTTCCATTTTTCATAAGCTTTTTGATAATCAGAAGTACTATGAAAATTGGATTTATCTCCATTTTTAACATCCTCACCTTTGCTAGGCATTGATTGCGAATATTACCTGTAAATAAGGATTTACCATAAACCGTGAACTATATATTCTCACCATTTAATAATTGAAAAGTCAGGAGATGGAGGGCGACCGACGGCCTTAGGCTGAGGAAAGTCCCCTCTCCATGAGCAAAGCAGCCGCAAGGGGCCCGAGAGGGTCGGCACTGAAACAGAAACGACACAGCCCTATCTTATGGAATGATCGTCTTGGACGTGACGTCGATAGAGGATTTGGTGAAACGAACATCCCTGCTGGAGCAATTCCAAGTAACCGCATCGACCTGCTCGGGAGCGGTAGGTAGGAAGCATAGCTGAATGTCGCCAACCGGTTTTCCGGTTAACAGAAAGGGGCTTACTCCCATCACCTGACAATAATCTGTATTTTCCGAGAATAACTATATAAAGAGACCTTACTCCGCGGCGAATATAATGGCAACAGACTATTCTGAAGAACCGAATTGCACGCAAAAAGGAACTGGATGGGTCACGTTTGACACCAATTCACACCCTCGAAAAAGAAAACTAGTAAAGAAAAGAATAAGAAGAACTCAAACTACTAAATTTTAGTCTACAATTTGCCTTTTTTCATTAATCTCAATCGTCAAGAAGAATTAAATCTCTGAGAGCTAATCATAGTTCCAAAGAAAATTCCTATTGAATCAAATAACATGTCTACTGTGGACATGTGTCGTCCCGGCACAAAACTTTGGTGGAATTCATCCAAGATTGCAAAAGACATACCAATCAAAAGTGAACCATAAAAAGAATGAAGAGCTAATGATTCTTCTAAAGAAATTGACCTAAATAACAAGAATCCTAAAAAAAAAAATTCAACAAAATGGAAAGGAATATCTATTTTATCAGGACCTAAGTTAGGGATATTCTCCTGTGGAACGTGGCTCAGAAAGGTTACCAACAACATATAGCATATTGTGATTACGGTATATGGTTTCACTACAATTTACCTTCTTTCATCAATCTTAAATCATCTAAATCATCAGAATCAAAATTGTTTGGCGGTTCTCCATCAATCTGATTCCCTATATCCTGACTTTCAATAGCCCAATACATCACAGATTCATCATTATCTGAATGATGGGGATGCTGTGAATCTTCATGATTATGTGGCGACTGGTATCCATTATTAACTAAACCAAGTATGTGACCAAATTCATGAACTATGACTGATTTTTCAATATCTGTAGAAGATATAAGCAAAAAAGCTGAATCCTCTATTTTCTCCTTAAACAAAGCAAATGAAGAACCTGAATAAGCTAAACCCAATGTTTGATCATTATCTTCATATTCTCCATTGAGATATAATATATGAATTACGAATTTATTGCCACTTTTAGATTGAGTACGTTGATTATTTTCTATTTCTAATATTTCCTCTAATGTGTAACTATTATCTGTACTTCCAAAACTACTTTGGCTAACGGAAATTGATGTTTTGTCTGTGACTTCTTGAATCCTCTGCTTCAATAAATTTAGTGCTTCTGAATCAGGTGCATTCCCTGTAACATAATTAATCTCAATATGTAGCTTTGAATAGTCATTTGCACTTAATATTTCATATCTACATTGACCTGTAATATTTTCACAGGATACTAACTTTTCCTGCAAATTATCTAAACATCCTGGAGTGGCCAAAACTAAAATCGTAACAATGACCAATAATTTCTGCATAGTTGTTAACAAAATAGCTCGATTAAAAAGTTATCAGGTATAATTTGAGTTAATCAATAGAGAGGTCCAAGAACCAATCTTGGATCTGGATAATCAAATAAGGCTTGAGTCCTATCCTCCAAAGACACCACGCCAGGCAGGTCATGCGTCTGTGGTTCTATTAGTGAAAGTTGAAAATGAAGATGTGGTTCCCAACCCCCATTCTCACCTTCTACTCCAAACCAAGCAATTATGTCGCCTTGATTAATCTCTTGACCAATTTCTTTATCAACAATAGAATTTGAGCTTAAATGACCATACAATGCCCAAATAATAGTTCCAAGGATATTATGCTTAGTGATTATAACATTTCCATAATCTCCAGGTTCTGGATTATAGCCAAAGTGTGATATTATTCCATTGGCAAATGCCATACACGGCGTTCCAGTAGGTCCATTTATGTCAAGACCCATATGTATATTACGTATTCCTGCAAAAATAGGAGTTGTATACATATTTGGACGAACCTCATCATACTTTCCTATACTAAATTCTGTCTTTGAAGGCTCCCCTGGGTTAACGCTCAGGTCAAGAACTGTGTATTCTTTTGGTAAATTTACAACAGGATAAAAATCAAAGGATTCCCAACCCGGAAATTGGTTAGTATTTCTCAATATGTACCTCTTCAGAATATAGAGTTACAGTCTCACCAGACATTTCAACTATCAGTGAACCATCTATTCCTATAGATTTGACTACCCCTGTTCCACTTTCCCATGTTATTTCATTTCCTACTAAACAATCAAAAACTAAATATTTTTCTATTATTTCTTCAGAAGAGAGTGAAAACATCATTTGAAAATGGTCCAAAAAAGATAGAACGAAATTATACTTGTCTAATTCAAAGTCTAGAGATGAAAGATTAATGGCTGTAAAAAATGGAGGATTATTGGTTATGTTAAGTCCCACTCCTGAAATACTATAGTCTCCTAAGTTTTCGCATAATACTCCTCCCAATTTTTTCCCCTGATAAATTATGTCATTAGGCCATTTTAACTTCAAATCATCACAAAATTCATTGAGAGCCTCAACAATGCTAATACCAGTTATAAACGGCAAAAGATTGTGATTACATGATATTGTGGAAAAATATGCTCCACCCTTCTCAGAATCCCATAAATTACCTCGGCGACCCCTACCATTACTCTGTTTAATCGATACAATTGTATCTCCCTCTTCAAAAAAATAAACTGGTAACCAATTATTCGTTGAGGATATTTTATCAACTATATGTATCAAAGAAACGCACCAAGATCCATCTGTTTAATTTGCTCATTTTCAAGTGTATCTTCTATTGCATTAAAAGCGAGCTCTAATCTTTGCTTAATAAATGGTCTAGAACCATAGCGTTCAGAAATGTCCGTGGCTATTTTTCTATATTTAGATACTGATGCGGATGAAATATTAAGCTGAAATGCTCCACCACAAGAACAGCTTTCTTTGAGAGGTGGACGCCTAAACTTTTTACTACATTTTTTACACCTTACACCCTGAGTTGAAAATGAACGTAAATTCCCAATTATATCCCGAATGAAATGCTTTTCAATTGTCTGTTCAGCTACATAAGTTGCATTTGATGCTCTTGTTTTCAAAGCTAACTCAAGTGATGCCAGTGTTTTATCTGCCATAGAATTAAGCGTAACATAACGTGATTCAACTGGCCCCATGTTTATACTTGATGAACTATGGCTAAAACCATAATTTTCATATTGGTCATTAGTTTCAAGCCTGTTAGAAACCATATCTAACAATTTAGAAATAGATGTAGGGCTAACCCTCTTCTCAGATTTTTGGTAAAGTTCTAAAGGATAATTATAATTCAATTCAATATTGTGTGCTTCACTATCTATTTCTTGAGGGTCAATTCGTGTTGACAAAACCCGAGGTATATCCATAGTTCCTCCTCGTGTTGTTGGAACAAAACTATCTGAATAATTTAACAAACCATCTAAAAGAAGCATTATGGAATCCTCATCACCGTCACAATTTCTTCGTTTAGCTGCATGCAGAAAAGGATGGCCATATTGTGCCTTAGCTGAAGTGAAGCCAATTAGGCGTGTTAAAACTCCTGCAGAAGTATGTGGACTCAAACAAATTAGAAGATTACCTATTAGCTCTTCAGGCTTGGAATCTGGACTTAAATTATAGTATGGTTCCATCCCATAAAGTCTCAGGAGTTCTTCATCAACAAAATTAGATACCTTAATTAGCCAATTAGCAGCCCTATCTGAGACTATTAAATCTTGAACTTTGATTTCTACTAACTGATCTACAGTTGTTAATTCTTTTCCATCCACATCTTCAGTATACCCCAATTCTTTGCTTTTTTCTAAGCTCAAACCAATTTCTCTTGGATAAAAATGAGTTATGGGTAAGTCTATCATATCATAACGTAGCGTTCCATCCTTGTAAACACGAAGATCTCTCTTGGCTCTAAGAATTCCCTTTTCTAAACATTCAGGAATCTTATCTTTCGATTTAAGCTCCTTAACACCTTTGATTTTTGGAAGTATTCCTGTTCGAGTATTATTCATCGCCGTAGTAACTAACTCAGAAATATCAACCAAGCGCCTTCGTGGTTGCTCCTTAACCATCGTCTGAGAATCGCAACAACGGATTGAAACGGTCTCTTTATCGCATTTTTTACAATAGCGTAATTGAACCTCTATTTCGATACGCCCAGACCGGCCTTGAGAGAATCCACGATTTGTTGAACCTACTTTCAATGCACTATTAACTAATCTTTGGTTTCCACCAGCTTCTCCAAGTGGAAAAAGGACATTTGGTGGAGGTTTCATACGGCGCTCATTAGCCTTTTCGGGTCTACCCATACTAGCCCCTACTCTTGTTGGAGCTCTACTCTTTATCTCAACACTAGATAAATGCGATACCAACTCTAAAGAATCTTCTGTATCTTTAGGATCTAAAATAGATACAATAGATGGCCCCTGAGTTTCCAAACCCAATTGTCGAAGAAGAGGCTCTATACCTTCATCCAAATTTATTGATTTATCGGTTGTTTTGTAATAAATACCAAGTCGAAGAAATATTTCCTTGTACATTGATTTGAATCTATTTTCCATAACATTCTTAGCATCCTTAATCAATTGATTTCTTAAATCAATAATCTCTTTAACTTCTAAATCCGCCCAATAATAAGTATATTTAGGGTGCAAAGGGATTTTATTTTCTAGACTGTAATTAAAAAGAGACTGAAAATCAAAATCTGATTCATATACTTTAGCGTCATGACTTTCAATAATTGCACGCCACCATTCATCGCACCATCCTGATGGTTCCAGTTTGTGGTTATTTTCTATAAATTCGCCAACTGGGATTAATATTTCTCCAAGATCTACTATTTTTTCAACGTCATTAGTAACTCGTTTAGCCTCTTCATAATCATCCAATCTAGTATATGTTCCATTTTTTAGAAGGACCGAAGGACCCTCTATGGAATCGCAAGGATTTGCTGCAGTTGCTTTGCCGGGGAGTTGGATCTTTATTTGTGTACCTATTGCTGCAAAAGAATCAACTATAACCATTGTAGAAGGATGGATTGACATTGAAGCTAGGCCTGATGTGCGAGCTCTGCCATAACGTAAACGAAAGGCACCTGGCTCGTCTGGAAAAGCAAAGATAGGTCGGCCTGCAAGAACATCTTTCAAGTATTTGTGTTCTTTAATATTACCTGATGTCTTATCCCTTTTTTTCTCGGCGTACGTTCTAAGAAAATCCCAACCACTAATCGATAAATTATCCACATGTTTGAGAATTTTAGCTGCTTTAAGGCAAAGACCCTCAGCCAAAACTAAGCATGCTCCTCCCCTCAAAGAATTAGTCTCTACACGAGGTAAATCTCTATTACCTGTAACTTCTAACTTGTCCGTTCTTTCTCCTGTAACACATATAGGACAAGAAGTTACAATAGTCTCGATTTCTTCAGAACTAGGAACGTATTGAAGATTTACAGACCTTTTGTAAAGTGGTATTTCTTCTTTGTATCTTTCAATTTCTCCTGGAGTAGGAATGTATGGATCTAAACCTAACTCTCTTCTAACTACATCTGCAATCAAAACGGATAATGCCTGAGCCGTACCACCTGCTGCTCTTATTGGACCTGCATAATAGATTGAAGCACACTTTGTGTTATTGGTATTCTCTAAAATACTTACCTTAACAACGCCTTCAGTGGGCGCTACAAGAACTCCTTCTGTAAGTATTGAAAGAGAGGTTCTGACTGCCTGTTCAAGCGCAAAAGCTACTCCTTCCTTGCTTTTCAATTCGCTAGCTAATTCTTTAGCTATGATTAGGGCCGTTGTCTCTCTATCATTTTTCTCTGATACTTCTCTAATTCTTGGGGCTATACCCTCTGGCCCTACTTGGGCTTCAACTCTTTCTGCAAGATCTTTAGCTCGTGGAATTTCAGCCTCTGTAGAAGGATCAAAACCTGCTTTACGAGCTTTAGAAACTAAATCATAACAGTCATCCGCTCTCTTCTCTAAATCACGGAAATATGACTCCATTTTATCTGATGCGACAAATACCACATCACAACATAGAAAGCCTATTATTATTCTATTCGTCGAAACTATACGCCATAACTATCAATGAATATGTATCTGTATGATGAAGCTCCTGATCTAATGCCTGCAAACATTATCCCAAAAGCTACAACAACAAAAATCAGACCTGCAATTAAACCTATATTGTGATCCCAAAGCATTACCGTACCTGGTAAAACCAAAATTATAGAAGAAAATAGAGCCGAAGTACCCATCAACATAAATTGAACTAAAATATCAGGATTACCGCGATCACTTTCATCAAAATTAGCAAAAGCGCTACCTGCCCATATTCCCAAACCAGTGTTACAAAAAAGTAAAATAAAAAGGCACTCACCAAAGAAAAGAGTAACTTTAACGGGAAATTGGGCTAGTAAACAGATAGGAAGCCAGATTGCAATTAAACCAGGTAATGCCATCATTATTAGTGCTGCAGCTTTTCCTTTCATTATTATAATCGACTCAACTGGATTAGATTTCATAATCCACAAACGTTTCCCTTCAACACCTAATATAGTTGATCCAAGCATTGTGCACTGTAGCAAAGCCCCCATGTACAAACTTATTGCAAGCATACCCGGATAATACAAAGTAGGAGGTATATCGCCAATGGGCTCACTTGGCAATCCCACTTTAAACCACCAAAATACTAGAATAAATGCAATTGAAAAAGTAGAAAAAGCTGAACTAAGAACATCGCGTTCTCTTATAGAAGAAATTACTTCTTTAGAACATATTGAAGTAGCACGATTACCAAGTATTGAATTCAACCACCTAAATTGTAAGATTCGAACCGTATTCTTATGTGATGAAGAATTAACCTTGTATGATTCCAAAGCTTCTATAAATATAGTATCCATATAATAGAAAAAGATAAACAAAACGAACATACATGATATCGAAATAGCTATTGCTAAATTAGGATATATATGCGATTCATTAGCCACTATCATTAAAACAATCAGAATTGGGGATAAGGTAGCTAAAAACGTAAACTTACGAGAAAAAGGGTGCAGTGCTCCAATTATTGAAAACATATAACCACTAAGTGCCGATAATATTGTAAAAAGGAAAAATAATATCAAAAACTCTCTGGTAAGAACAATATTCGTATTTACTACGATATTACCTACAAAAAATAGAGAAAGCAAAGAAAATGATATGAACAGATTAGGTGCTAAAACAGAATAAAACATTCCAAGCATTATTTTTCTGGGAGATATCGGTTGTGTCAAATGTAATTCCATACGTTTAGACTTGATTATTCGTCGATAAGTAATTCCTGCAGTTCTTAAAGTAAATAAGGCAAAAAATATTAGCAATATTGTTCCATACCCTTCACTGGAGCCTTCGGGGAACAATTGTGGGTTATCTATAACAAATTTAACAAGGCGAATACAAGCAAAAAAAAAAATTAAACCAATGAAAAATATGAAAAATGTACTAGCTATCCGTTTCTGTAGAGTCTGAATATTACGGCGTAAAGAGGATTTGAATTCAGCCTCAAAGATAGCATAAGTAGCACTCATCTACCTAGAGACTCCATAGTTCTATCTTTTTTTGTTGCTTTTTTGAATATGCGATAACAATCCGAACAGAGGTTAACTTTACGATTAGAATCTTGGAGTGTCAACTCACCTATTTTTTCTACCCTTTTGCGAGGGATAGAACGTTTCGTACTATTATTACAACCACTAATGCTACATCCACCCCTATCTTCACTAGATAAGGAGATATCTCTATGCTTCATCAAATCACATAGAACTTGTGATACTTAAAATATTATGAAACTATTTTTCAAGACTTAAACCATCAGAATGTGAAAGCATATTCCCACATTTAGCACAATATTGAACATTCTTATCCTGGATCTTAAAGTCACAAGAAGGACATTTGGTTTCCACCTTCTTCTTTATAGTTTTATCTTCTTTCATAAAATTAACAATGTACCCAATTACCAACAAAGCCAGAATTACCGTTTGACTATAACAGACTATTTCTTCAAAATCCACATTACTGTAAAGCTCATGGCCTTTAACTGTATTACTACAGTGTAATATCAGGCATAAGCGGTCGTGCTGCAAATCCTTTCAAGGCGAAATTACTACCTTCACCAACTCTACAAACAAACAAATCTCTATGATGCCTAATTAACCCGAATTCATCTAGAGAAGCTACACCACCACAAACTTCCATTGCCATAGTCAAATGATCAGATGCCCTACGTGAACATTCGATTTTGACCTTAGCTGCCGATTCACGATCCAAAGTCTCATTGTCATATCTGGCTGTCAAATCAAGTAACCAAGTGATACCTTGTTCCAAAGTTATGTCCATATCTATAATCACATCCTGAACCCTTTGGAAACTACCAATAGACACTCCAAATTGTTCTCTCTCTTGTGAATATGTCCTACACTTATCTAAAGCAAAAGCGAGAGATGCCAAAGACATACCTGCAATGAATAAACGTCCACCATTCAAAGTCTGAGCCATTACCTTGAAACCTTCATTCTCTTTTCCAAGAATTGTATCATTAGAAACTCGAACATCATCGAAAGTAATTGATCCTGTCGAGGATTGGCTCCAGAGATCCTTGCCTGCCATTTCCTGATAAGATACGTTAGAATCATCCATTGGAACAATGAAACAAGTAGTTCGATAACCGGGCTTTGATTCTGGACTCGTCATAGCATGAACTACCACATGACTAGACCATTTTGCATTGGTTGACCAACACTTTTCTCCCTTAATTACCCATTCATTTCCATCTTTCTTTGCAGTAACTTGAGGATTAGTAGCATCCGATCCTCGGCCGGGCTCTGATAGACCAAAAACAAACATTCTCTTTCCGCTGGCTAAATCAGGAAGATGAGCTTTTTTCTGAGCATCTGTACCGAATAATTGCAATGGTTTAGCTCCCAAAGACATTGCTGCCCCTGGCGTTATTGCCAATGATTGAGAATGATAACCAAGAGCTAGACCCATCAAAATCAAATCTAACTGACTGCCACCCTGTCCACCATATTCTTCAGAAACTGTAACTCCGAAGAGTCCCATTTGACCCATTTCGTCGATTACATCTTGAGGAAGTAACTGATGATTTCTTTCCCATTCAAGATAATTAGGTTCAATTCTTTCATTTGCAAAGTCACATAGTGCCTTGTAGAAAGTCATTGAATCAGGAGATACTAATCTCTCCAAATAATGGTCTAAGCGACGTTCCATGAAGTTGTCACAAAGATATCTGTTAAAGTGGTTATCGTGACCTTCCTATTGCTCCACGTGGAGGTTCTGGCTCATAGTCTGCCTG
>JAPYSZ010000003.1 GCA_029941645.1 Candidatus Poseidoniia archaeon | reverse complement strand
TTGATACGAGAAAATTAACAATCATAACTAGAGAATCTGGAACATTAAGGGCTGTAATAAGCACGGATGGTAAAATGACGCCTGAAGAAGGTGTTAAGAGGGCAAAAAAAATGGAATGGCCTTCAGACTCAAACTTAGTAGCTAAAGTATCAACAAAAAAAATATACAAGAAAGGAAAGAAAGGACATAATGTGACTCTTTTAGACTGGGGAGTAAAACAGTCTATTGTAACTAATCTAGCTGAAAAGAATAAAGTCACAGTAGTGCCTTGGAATTATAGTATAGAACAAGTACGGAAAACAAAACCTGATTTGATTTTTATGAGTAATGGACCTGGAGATCCAGATCATCCTGAAATGAAAACTGTTGTTGATACTGTAAAATCCCTAATAAAAGAATATCCAACAATAGGCATATGTTTAGGACATCAAATCCTAGGACTTGCACTTGGTGGTGAGACATACAAGCTGAAATATGGACACAGGGGCGGAAATCAGCCCGTTAAACACGTGAAAACCGAGAAGGTGTACATTACTTCACAGAACCATGGCTTTGCATTGCACAAATTGCCTAAGAACGTAAAAGAAACATTCGTTAATTTAAATGATGGCACTTGCGAAGGAATAAGTGGAAGGAACTGCTGGTCTGTTCAATTCCATCCTGAAGCGGCCCCGGGGCCTATGGATGCTAATGTTTTATTCAACAAGGTAGGAGAAATGATTGATGAGTAAAATGAAAATCTTGGTTCCTGGAGCAGGACCCATTATCATTGGCCAAGCTGCTGAATTTGATTATTCAGGAACGCAATGTTGTTCTGCATTAAGAGAAGCTGGCCACAAAGTTGTACTTGTTAATTCCAATCCTGCAACTATACAGACAGACCCAGATACTGCAGATATTGTATACATTGAACCACTAACTGTAGAATCTGTAGAGAAAATTATAGAAAAAGAAAAACCTGATGCAATAATACCTGGAATGGGAGGCCAAACGGGATTGAATCTGACCGTGGGATTAGATGCAAAAGGAGTTCTCAAAAAACACGGGGTCAAAATATTGGGAACTTCATTAAAATCAATTGAAATGTCCGAAGACAGAGATCTCTTCCGTAAAAGAATGGTAGAAATAGGAGAACCTGTTGCAACAAGTGGAATCGCAAATACAATTGATGATTCACTAAGACTTGCTAAAAAATTGAAATTTCCTGTTGTGGTCAGACCTGCGTTTACTCTTGGAGGAACTGGAGGTGGAATAGCATACACAAAAGAGGAATTGGAAATTATTGCTGGCAGAGGACTAGCACTCTCGCCTGTAAAACAATTACTAATTGAAGAATCAATTTTGGGTTGGTTAGAATTTGAATTTGAAGTATTAAGAGATGAAGATGATAATGCAATCATTGTTTGTTCTATGGAAAATCTTGATCCAATGGGTGTTCACACCGGAGAATCTATAGTTGTTGCACCGGCCCTAACCCTTCCTGAAAGATCCTATCAAAAATTGAGAACATCAGCTCTAAAAGTTGTCAGGAGTTTAGGGATTGTAGGGGGATGTAACGTACAATTTGCATATAATTCCAAAACTCAAGATTATATTCTTATTGAAGTAAACCCCAGAGTTTCACGTTCCTCTGCATTAGCATCAAAAGCAACAGGAGTACCAATTGCCAGAATTGCATCAATGTTGTGTTTAGGACACAAACTACACGAATTATCTAACCGTGTTACCGGCAATACGAGTGCTGCCTTTGAACCATCTATAGATTATATTGTAACTAAAATACCAAGATGGCCATTTGACAAATTCAAACTAGCAGATAGAGAATTAGGAACTCAAATGAAATCTACGGGAGAAACAATGTCTATCGGAAGGACATTCGAAGAATCTTTGATGAAAGCATGGAGATCAATAGGCCAAGGAAAAGGATTCCCTGAAGATTTGAAATGGAGTGAAAAGAAACTAATGAAGAATCTTAGTACACCAAATGATAGAAGACTCTTAGCAATATGGTCATATCTCAAAAACAAAAAGGCTACACGAAGAAGTATTGATAAAGTATGTAAAATTACAGAATTTCATGCTTTCTTCATAGAAAGAATCGCCAAACTAGTCAGACTTGAAATTGAAACTGAAATATGTGAGAAAAAGATTCCAGATAAACTGCTTAGAGAAATAAAAATGAATGGATTTGGAGATAAGCACATAAGTCATTTGACAGGAATTACACAAGAAAAAATTAGAAATCAAAGAAAGAAACTTGGGATTACTTCTAGTTTTCTGATGGTAGACACTTGTGCAGGAGAATTTAAAGCTAAAACACCCTATTTCTACACTACATATGCCGATAATAAGTCTGATTTTAAGACTGGGAAAAGCGTAGTTATTTTAGGTTCAGGCCCGATAAGAATAGGCCAAGGTATAGAATTTGATTATTCAACTGTCCATGGAGTACAGGCCGCTAGAAACGCAGGATATGAAGCTGTAGTAATCAACAATAATCCAGAAACTGTATCAACCGATTTTGATGCTTCAGATAGGTTATACTTTGAACCTTTAGATAGAGAATCTATCTTTGAAATATTAGATTTAGAAAAACCGTATGGAATTGTACTCCAACTGGGCGGTCAAACTGCCGTGAATTTAGCTACACATATCGAGAAATATATCAAAAAAGAAAAGCTCAAAACAAAAATTCTAGGAACAAAGGTTAGCGATATGAATCTAGCTGAGGACCGAGGTAAATGTGGTAAATTGATGGAGAAGGCTGGAATAAATATGCCTGAATGGGCTGCTGCAGAAAATTCCGAAGAAGTAATTAATTGTGCAGAAAAGATAGGTTTTCCTGTACTTGTCAGACCCTCCTTTGTTCTAGGTGGAAGAGGGATGGAGATTGTTCACAACAAAACCCAATTACAAAAATATCTTAGATTAGAAACACATGCCTCACCAGAAAAACCTGTTTTGGTTGACAAATTTTTAGAAGGAGCAATAGAACTGGATGTAGATTTGATTTCGGATGGAAAGAAAGTTGTCATCGGAGCCATTATGGAACAAATAGAAATGGCTGGTGTACATTCAGGAGATAGTGCCTGTGTAATGCCTCCTCAATCATTATCAAAGGCAGATGTAGAAGAGATTGTAGTAATATCAACAAAAGTAGCTAAAGCACTGAACATTGTAGGCACCGCTAACTTACAATTGGCAATTAAAGATCAAAAAATATACCTTTTGGAAGCAAATCCAAGAGCAAGTCGAACCCTGCCCTATGTCAGCAAATCAACGGGTTATCCTTTAGCAAGAATCGCAGTAAACATAATGCTTGGAGAAAAGATAACTAATTTGCCTAAAATAATTCCAATGAAAGGTGCCTCAGTAAAAGTACCAATCTTTTCTTGGTTGAAAATAACGGGATTAGATACTGTATTAGGACCTGAAATGAAATCTACAGGTGAAGCAATGGGTCATGGGCCCAATTTCGGTACAGCGTACCTTAAAGCAATGAAGGGTGGGAACAAAAAACTACCAACCAAAGGAACTGTATTCCTTTCTATTTCTAATAAATTAAAACTTGAATTTGGCAATATAGCACAGGAATTAATTGATTTAGGGTTTAACTTTATTGCAACAAAAGGAACAGCAGCTCACTTACGTAAAAAAGGAATAAAGAGTAAAGTAATTTGGAGAATATCAGATAAAAAACAACCAGATATCCTGTCGATAATGAGAAGAGGGAATGTGGATTTAATTATCAATCTCCCAACCGGTAGAAGAGCGGCAACAGACGGCGCTCAAATGAGACGACTAGCTGTTGAACTTGGAATACCATTCATAACTACATTAACTGGAGCTAAGGCAGCAATTTATTCACTGAAAGAAGGGGAAATGGATTACCTCGAACCATTGAAGAAAATTAAATACTAAACTATGCACTAAAGTTATATTTTATATAGAACAACATATGAGATTATAATACAGGACAAATATGGCAGAATCTGACAAAATAGTTAGCATAATTACATGTGATACTGAAGGTAGGATTGAGAGCTTTAATGAACATGCAGAAAAAATATTCGGATACACTGCAGATGAAGTCATTGGAAAGAAAAGAGTATCATTATTTTCTCCGGGTATGGTTGTTTTAGGACATGTTGCAAATTGGTTAAAAAAAGCAAGACAAAACAAGAACGGATATACCACAAAAAGCACATTCATACGAAAAGATGGAACACAATTTGCTGCCGAATTTACATGTACTGCTACAATGAAAGATGGAAAACATATTGGATATTGTGGCCGAACAAAAGAACTAGTAGATACCTCACCCGAAGAAACCATGCCAAAAACTTCACTATTAACGAAAATAATCTCAATCGTAGCAATAACAAGACTGCCCTTTCTCAGTGCTACCTGGATTCCTATCATAGCTAGTGTTGTGTGGGGTATACACGAAGAGCTTATCACCATGAATTGGATGACTTTTACCCTAGTTTTCTTAGGAGGTTCGTTCCTACATTTAGCTGCAAATACGTACAATGATTATTTTGATTGGACCAGTGGAACCGATCAAATTAACAATGACTATTTTCTACAACTATCTGGAGGAAGTAGAGCTATTGAATTAGGGCTAATCACTGAAAAACAGTTATTCAAATTAGCAACAACTTTCCTAGCATTAGCTGGTTTAGCGGGATTAATAATTATGCTAGATGATAAAGTTGAATTGTTATATTATGGACTTGCAGGAGCATTTTCAGGTTATTTCTACACAGGATATCCTCTAAGATTAGTAGCTCGCAAAGGTATAGGAGAACTACTAATTGGTTTGAATTATGGGCCTTTGATGACTATGGGGGCTATCTTTGCAATGTCTGGAATACACTCATGGGACGCATTTCTATTTGGAATACCACTAGGGCTTCTAACAACTGCAATCCTCTGGATTAATCAGTTCCCTGATAGTAAATCTGACGAAATTGCAGGAAAACATCATCTAGTAGTAGTATTAGGACTTGAAAAAGCTAGTTGGGGTTACCTAATCTTAATGTTAGCAGCCTTTGGATCCATATATGCCTTATACACATATGACATTGTTGAACAAGGGGCTCTTCTTTCTCTGTTAGGATTGCCGATAGCACTCTACTATTCATACCAAGTAATCCGCAATTATAATACACGTGAATTAGCAGGTGCAAACTGGGGAACTATAGGAATACATGCAATAACTGGAATTTTACTAATTATCGGGCTTGAATACATCTAAATATGAAAGAAAAGAATGAAGTTAAAAAACACACAGCATTCTCAGTTAACTTGAATGACTATTATAGAGATGTAAAAACAGAATTTCAAAGGCATCTTGAAAGAGAAATAAGTAAAGAATCAAAATCTATTGCACCTCTAATTTCAAAAGGAATAGGCGAAGGAAAACAACTTAGACCTATACTTTGTAGACTAGTTTCTGATTCGTTAGGTGGAGACGCACATTCTGCTTTTGAATGTGGCATGGCGCTTGAATTAATTCATTGTGGAACTTTGATACACGATGATTGGTTGGATGGAGATAGATTTAGAAGAGAAGCACCGGCCTTATGGGACGAATTAGGGCCAAGAACTGCAATTTTAGTTGCGGATCTGATGGTTGCAACAGGTTCACTTCACGGTGCTATATCATTGGCCACTGGAAAATCACTGGCTGTATGCGCTAGAAATCTAACTGAAGGTGCTATTGCCGATTTTACAGATAAAGAGAATTACAGTGAATCGGTATATCTTGATAGAATTAAAAGAAAAACAGGTGCATTGTATAGTACAGCTGCCGAATTAGGTGCATTAGTCTCACCACGTATCGATTTAGCATCCCAAATGCACAAATTTGGAGAAACAGTAGGTATTATGTATCAAATAACTGACGATTATCTAGATTTACTAAATTCCATTATAACTAAAACAGCCATAGGTGACTTGGCGCTTGGAATTCCTACTTTGCCTGTAACCAGACTAAGTAGACATCCTGAATACAAAGGAGCCATTGATATTTTTGTAAAAACAGGAAAGGCAGATAAAATAATTGAACATGTGAAAATTACCGACGCTCAAAATATCTTTGAAGAACTTATCTCTCCTTGGCAAGAAATGTCTAGAAAATATCTAGAAGAAGTTCCAGATTCATCACATAAACTATTGTTAGAGCAAGTTCCTATGTCATTTTCGAATGAATTAATTGCAAGTGATAAAACTAAATTCCACGCAGATGTCTTCTAGGTGGTTTAGTTACTTTAACATCTCCAACCTTATGAGTATCAGAATCTAAAGCCTTTATTTCACCTGAAAATATCCTAAATGAATTTATTTTACTGAATCCTATGCCTTGTTGTTGACAAGAATTTTTCATCCGTGACCGAAATGTATCTCTTTTACTTTTATTTGTCCCCTTGGGTGTAGTTCCTGACCACAAGTTTTCGAATTGAATATATTCCTTACTTTCCTTATCAATCATCCATTAATCAAAGCTATTGAAGCTTCCTTACAAAGTTCAAAAAGAGATTCCCAATATAATGGGAAGAATACTGCTAATAACAGAATTACTCCAAAGGAGATGTACCTAACTGAATTAGGGAACTCAACCTCGCCCGAATCTTCGGGATCATAGAGATACATATATCTTATAACTTTCAAATAATAATAGAGAGACAATGCTGAATTTAGAATTCCTCCAATTACCAAAGCAATAATCCAAGATTCTCCAGCAAGCCCTGCCTGTAAAGTTCCATAGAATAAGAAAAATTTACTAATAAAACCTGCAAAAGGAGGTATACCAACCAAAGATAGTAAACAAACTGTCATTGAAAGTGCTAACAACGGGGATCTCTTTGCCAATCCCTTATATGATTCCAAATTATAACCCAAACCTACCGCCCCTATACATCCAACTATGACAAAGGCTCCACCTTTCATAAATGCATGTACTAATGTATGAGCAATAGCACCGGACATTGCTTCTTCAGTAAGAGCTGGAATTGCAATCATAATATAACCAGCTTGAGCAATTGAAGAATATGCCAACATTCTCCCAATATCCTTCTGTGAGATAGCTGCCAAATTACCTACAGTCATAGAAGCTAAAGCAATAATTCCCAAAACTAATTTCCATTCCTCTGAAACTGATTCTAAAGTAAACGCAAATACTCTAAAAACTGCAATGAAACCCATCGCCTTACTGGCAGCAGCAAGAAGAGTAGTAACTGGCGTAGGTGCTCCCTGATAAACATCAGGAGCCCAAGCATGGAATGGAACTACTGCTATCTTAAAACCTAAACCTGCCATTATGAACAAACAAGAAATAAATATTACTTCAGTAAAATCTCCAACAACAACTCCATTGCTAATTCCGTGCATAAATGAACTAACACCATCAAATGTCAAAGAACCAGTAATAGCATACAATAATGAAATGCCATAAAGAGTTAAACCTGAAGAAAATGCACCAATCAAAAGATATTTTGCTCCAGCTTCCGTTGATTTATCATCCTGTTTTCTAAAAGCAACCATTGCATAACTGCTAAACGCAGATATTTCTATTCCCAAAAACAGAGTTAAGAAATCAGTAGCTGAGGCAACAACCAGCATTCCCAAAGTACTGGAAAGAAGGAGTGTGTAATACTCAGCTTGATGAGGCTCTTCATCATCAAAGTAAGAAGTACTTACAATAGAAACTACTAAAGCTGTTAAAACAAAGATAATCTTGAATAATTGAGAAAAATCATCTACTCTAAAATGATCATAGGATACCAAACCACTTTTATCTAACGATAAGAAATCAGGGTAATACCATGAAAGAACTAAAAACATGAATGCAAAACCTAAAGAAATATTAGAACATATGGAATATGACTTATTATTCTCTGTCAAAATATAAAGGGCTGGAATACCTATTATACTCACTACCATCAATATTTCAGGCAAAAAGAAGATAGAATCGTCCATTAGATAGCCCCCATAAAATTCAAGATGTCATAACATGCTACAGATATAGGATCCATAAGATAATGCGGAAATATACCAAAGAAAACTGCTAATAGGATAATAGAAAACATAGGGTACATTTCATACCATGGTGCCTCATGAACATCAGACATATCTATTTGTTCACTATCCACTCCGAATACGGCCCTCTGTAATGCCCATAAATGATAACCTGCAGTAAGCACCATACCAAATATAGGAAGAAGCAACCAATAACCATGAGACTGGAAGAAAGCAATAAAAACAGCTAATTCTGCAACGAAAACAGCCATACCTGGAAGACCAAGACTTCCCAAGAATATAACAACAAAGATTCCAGCAGTATTAGGTTGATGTTTAGCAAGACCCCCTAGTTTTGGAATGTCTCTTGTTCCTACTTGATGCAAAAGAACTCCTGCAACCATAAACATGGCTGGGCTTAGAATACCGTGGGCAAACATCATGAAAACTGCACCTGCTAGACCCAATTCGGTCATTGTAGCTACACCCAATAACGCCACACCCATATGAGAAACACTAGAATATGCAACTAATTTCTTTAAATCTGTCTGACCCAGACTTAATGCCGCTCCGTAAAGTATGGAAACTATAGCTAAAACAACCATAACTGGAACAAAATATTCAGCCCCAAGCGGTACAACTGGTAAAGCAGCACGAATAAGACCATAAAGTCCCATTTTCAGCATGACTCCTGCTAGAAGGATAGATCCTGCTGTAGGTGCCTCAACATGAGCGTCTGGCAACCAAGTGTGCCAAGGTACTGAAGGAATCTTAACTGCAAATCCAATAAATAAAGCTGCAAAAACCCACTTTTGAAAATCTTCAGAAAAATTGCCATTTTGCTTAGCTATTTCTATCATAGAAAAAGTTTCACCACCTGTTTCGAAATAAAGTGCCATAAATCCAATTAACATTACTAGTGATGCTGTAAAAGTGTAAATGAAAAATTTAATTGAGGCATAGCGTCGATTATCCCCACCCCAAATGGCTATAAGGAAAAACATTGGTATCAAAACAATCTCCCAAAATATATAGAAAACAAAATAATCTAGAGTAATAAACACACCAAAAAGAGCTGTTTGCATAACTAAGAGAAGTACGAAGAACAAAGCTGGTTTCTCTTTCTCATGCCAAGCAAATATAACCGTTAAAGGTCCTATTATACCTGTTAACAAAACCATTGGCGAACTAAGACCATCAACTCCAAGAAGTAATGAAATACCAAAATTAGGGGCCCAATCATATTGCTCCATCAAACTATATCCAGACTTATTTCCTGTTTTTACAAATACAATAATTGAAATAATCAATGTGAATAAAGTTGTAAATAATGCTATGATTCTTGGCGCATTAGTATTTTCTCTAAAACCAAAGGTCCATAAGGCACCTATTAGAGGGAAAACCAATAGATAAGAAAGCCAAGGAAAGTCCCCAAATTCCATAGCGATTTCAGGAGCACTCTGAATGATGATTTCTCCTCGCATCTTCATTCCTGCATGCGGTTCACATACGTAATAGAGTGTTCCATCTTCTGCAGTCAAATTAGATGGAAGTGCCCATTCACCTCCGTCTTGAGGTTCACCAGAACGGAATCCGTCGTTGTAAGTTAAAGATTCAGAATTCTCGACTTCGGCTACATTATGAGGCATACCTGGCGTCCAGAGAAATGTCACATTATCACCTGGTGAAATTTTAAGAACGGCAGGACTGAAAACATAAGTATCAGATTCAGTTCCAACCATCACAGTATGATCCTCGCCTGAGGCTACAGGAAGTAAAAGTATAACTAATAACAAGGCAAAAAAGTATCTCATAGTGACCATCCCATAAAGGGCATTATTATTCTAGTAATAACTACAAGAGCTCCCAAACCACCAACTGTAAGTGAAGCATAATGACCTGTAAAACCTGAGTTAAGTTTTCTCACTTGACTACTGAAAAACTGTGAAGCTGAAGCCACACCATTCACTATACCGTCAATGATGTAAATATCAAACCAATCACATGCCCTAGCAACAGTATCCCAGGTTCTCATACCAAACCAATCAAAAAATTTTGACATGTAAAGTCTATTCGAAAGAAAAACATGCAAGTAACTGGTTACAGCAAAAGATTCTACAAACGCTGGTGAGAAAGTAGTTTGACCTTCAGAATCACGTTTATAGAACAAATAACCCAAAGTAACACCACTCAAACCAACAATAACTGAAAGATAAGTCAAAGATGATGTTAGAATATGATCTAAGATAGACCATTGAATCATAGACTCAGAATCTGCATGATGGCCATAATACACTCTAGATCCAAAACCCTCACCAAGGAATAACGAAAATCCAGAAAAGACGGCAAGAGAAGCTAAAATCATAAGAGGTGCAGTCATAGCAAGAGGTGCCTCGTGCGCATGGGACTTAATCGTCTTTGACTTGAGTTCCCAATTACCCGTTTCAGCATGGTCTTTAGACTCTACCATTTCTTCAACAACACGATTTTCCGGACCACTGAAAGTCATCATCCATAATCGAGTCATATAGAAAGCCGTCATGGCTGCAGTCAACAGTGCAAGCCACCACAATATACCGAAAATACCTTCTGCCTCGGAATTATGATGAACTGCTTCAAGAATCTCATCCTTAGACCAAAAACCTGAGAAAAATGGAACTCCAGCAATGGAAAGAACACCCAAACCCATAGCCGCAGATGTAATGGGCATACCTTTGCGTAAACCACCCATCTCTCGCATATCCTGAGTGTGTACTGAATGTATAACAGCACCAGAACCAAGGAAAAGTAAAGCCTTGAAAAATGCATGATTCATCAAATGGAATAAACCTGCAGTATACCCTTGAGCATGATCTTCTATTCCATTTTCTGCAGCATGCCAGACAGCCCAAGCGCCTGTACCTAATGCAAGGAACATATACCCCAATTGAGAAATTGTCGAATAAGCGAGAACCCTTTTGATATCATACATCACCATAGCCATGCTAGCTGCGATGAATGCTGTAACACCCCCCGTTACTGCAATGTAAATTGCTGTATCAGGACTATGAACAATCAAAGGATAAGCTCGAGCAACCAAAAAAACACCAGCCTTGACCATCGTTGCAGCATGTATCAGTGCTGATACTGTAGTAGGGCCTTCCATGGCGTCTGGAAGCCATACATGTAACGGAAATTGAGCCGATTTGCCAACAGCACCACCGAATATACAAAGTGTAGCCCATTTCAATTCTGTAGCATTAGCTGCTAAATCTTCAGGGTTATCGAACAATTCTGAATATCTAAGTGTACCGAATGTACTGTATAGTATAACTAACCCCATCAGCAAAAACACATCACCTACTCGTGTAACCAAAAACGCCTTTTTAGCTGCCGAAGCTGCGGATGGCTTCTCATACCAGAAACCAATTAGAAGATAAGAACAAACACCAACTAACTCCCAGAAAATAAACATTAATAAGAATGAATTTGCTACGACCAAACCGAGCATAACTCCAACGAAAAGAGAAATTTCTGCAAAGTATCTTACTTGGCGATCGCCTTCTTCCTCCATATAACTTGTTGAAAAAACAATGACAAGATAGGAAACCAAACCGACTACTAACAACAACAACGCAGCTAAGGCATCAACATACGTACCAAAATCAAAAGAATAAGTCGCACCACTAAACCAAGTTCTAGTTGATTCTACATACTCTCCATGTAATGAATTTTGTATCAGAACATCGTAGGCAATGGCTAAAGAAAATACTGCAGATAAACCAATACCTGCTAGAGCAAAAGAACCACCTTTTCTTGAATCCATGTGCCCAAATAACAAAATTGCCACGAATGAAACAATAGGAAAAACAGGAATCATCCAAGCTACACTAACGAAATCATCTGCCAAACCATCTGTAGAAAAATAAAACAGAATAAGTGAAGCTGCCAAACTTAATGAAATAAACCTCAACAAGTCAGATTCAGAATTTTGATTATCATTATTTGACATTTTACCACCTCAAACTATTCAGTAAATCTAACTCAATAGTATCTCTTTGTTTAAACAAACTCAACAATATTGCCAAACCTATTGCAACTTCAGCCGCAGCAATTGTTGTAACGAATAACGCAACTATTTGACCTGATAAATCATTGTAAAAGCTTGAAAAAGCTATAAAATTTACGTTGGCTGCTGTAAGCATTATTTCAACAGACATCAAAACAACAATAGCATTCTTATTTCGAATTACTCCATATGCTCCAATCAGCAATAAAATAGAAGAGAATACAACAAAATTAATTGGATCAATCATTTAGTTCCTCCCTTGCCAGAAAAACACCTGCTTGCATTGCTATAACCATCATAACTCCTAAAAGAATGAAAGGGACTTCCCAATTATTAAAAAGTTCAAAAGCCAAAAATTTAGTAGTATCTATATTAACTACATGAAAAGGAGATGACGCCGAAGTATATCCTTTTGAATCCTGGACATAAACTGACCAAGAATAAGATTTACCATTTTCAAAATCAGAATAAGTGTAGGATGATTCCTCTAACATATTAACTTCATAGACTTTAACAATTTCAGGCAATTCATTTTCCGCCTCCTTAATAACCCTAATTTCTAAACCATAAGTTACACTAACCTCAGGCCAAACCATAGTAATCTTTGAAGAAGTTTCAATAGTTACAAATTCAGATTTTAATATAGGATATGTGCTAAATGTTGAACCTGCAATTCCCGTATAATATACTCTTGTAAGATAAGTACCTGCTGGTAATCTAGACGTTGTTGAAGTTACTTCATTAGTTATATTCTTATCCATTTTTACATCGCCAGTATCAACTTCAGTAACTACAATTCTGTAACCAACAGAAACTGAACTCCACTCAAAAGTAACAGAATTCTGATAATGATAATATCCATTTTCTGGAAAGCTAACTACAGGTGGACAACCCGTTTCACAAGTCTCTGGAAGAGGAGGGGAAACTTTCAGATTAGCCCACGGAACAGAAGCTACAGCAAAAACAACATAAAATGAAAAAAATATCACTAAGGCATCCCGAACCCAAATTACTGTACGGTTAGACATCTTCTCCTCCCTTCAACGTTCTTTTAGTTAGCATAATTCCAAAAATTATAACAACCGAAATAGCACCCACATAGACTAAAACCTGAATAACTGCTAAAAACTCAGCCTCTGCCAAAATGAATAGGCCTGCTGTCAAAAGAAATACAGTAGATAACCAAACGACTGAGTGAACAATATCGTTCCCATTAACCACTGCCCAAGCTGCAGCTAAGATTAAACCGGCTAAAAACCAGAAAACAAGGAGATCTAAAGCCAAAAATATCAAGCCTCGTTAGAAGCACCCTCCTCACTTAAACCACTGGAACTAGAATTGCTAATAGGTTCCATATGCAAACAGTCTGCAGGACATACCTTAACACAAGTTGAACAGCCAATACAAATAGTATAATCAAAGTAAGGATTTTCTACATTTCGAACTTTGCCACTCTTCATTTTCTTATTTTGTGGACCTAGATCCATAATAATACAATTAGTAGGACAATTATCCACACATTTACTACAGCCAATACAAGGATCTGCATCTAAAACAGGAGATTCCATCATATAATTTGTAAGTGGTAATTGAGGAGCGTCTTCTAAATCAACTTTCATAGATCTTGCAGGATAAATCAAACCCTCACGCGTTGTGTCTGCTAATTCATAAAAATCCGTCATTGTCATGGCACCAGTAGGGCAATAGTCCTCACAAAAACCACAAAACATACAATGACCAAAATTAATTGCAGGTCGTTCAGCCTTACTTTTCCTCTTAGCTAAGTGTGAACCATACCAAGCCTTGTCCTGCTCTTCATCCGATAAATCGACAGGTTTCATCTTCAAACATTTATTAGGACAAACTTCACCACATATGCCACATCCAATACAAAGATCCCAGATTACAGCATTCATACCTCTATAGGTAGGGGGCGGAGCTCTTTTTTCAAGAGGATACATTACTGTTGTAGGTTTGCCAAATGTTGACTTGAAAAACTGTTTTAAGGTAACTTTCATTGGATTTACAATTATATCCATTATGCCAAGGTCTCTTTCACTCTTCATTTTAGAATACCTCCGGAAGGCTAACTATTTCTGAAAAATAAGGGTAAATCTCAACCATAAATATTACGATTAGAAGGTTTATTAATGATAAAGGCAATAATTTTTTCCATCCGAGTTCTAAAATTTGATCGGTCCTTATTCTAGGAACAGACCATCTAATAAAAATCCAGAAAATTATTATCAAATAGACTTTAGTTAAAAACCAAATTTCTGGAGGAATTGGCCAAGGCCCTGCCCAACCACCTAAGAATAAAATCGTAGCAACCGCCGCACCTGCAAAACCTCGAATATATTCTGCCATCAAGAAGAACATATATCTTATTCCACTGTATTCAGTAGTCCATCCTTCAACTAATTCAGCTTCAGCTTCAGGAAGATCAAAAGGAACCCTTTCAACTTCAGCTAGAATACATATCATAAATACTATAAAACCTATAAACTGCGGTATGAAATTCCAAATTGGAATCCCAAAGAACCAAGAAGATGCTTGCTGCTGTTCTACAATAACCACAGGGTCATAAGAACCAGCCATGAGAAAGACACCAGCCATACTCAGCAACAAAGGAATTTCATATGACATGAGCTGAGCTGCTGAACGCATACCTCCAATCATTGAATACTTATTATTGGAAGCCCAACCAGAAGTTAAAACTCCAATAGGTGCAATTGAAAATGCAGCCATAATCACCATCAAACCTGCAGGAGCTGAAGAAGCTGCAAATCTATCAGATAAAGGAAAAAGAACTAACAAAAATACTGATGATGAAATGAAAATAATAGGACCCATTGTGAAGAGAAATTTATCCGCTTTAGCAGGGACAATCAATTCCTTAGCAATTGCTTTGATACCATCAGCCAGATTCTGAAGGATACCTATACCTGCATAATTCTCCTTAAATTTCCATGAAGGTGCACTACCTGCTAAGTCCTCACCCAACTCTCTAAATGAACGGAAAGAAAGCATCGGCCCTCGACGATCTTGGATACGCGCAGCTATCTTTCTTTCTAAGTGTATAACTAAAATCAGATTCGTCATTCCCACTGCAAATGCAATATTAACTGCGTACAGCCAAGCTAGTGTCGTAATACCGCCATCAGTTCCTAACCAATCCGCAATTGAACCTGCTGGATTAGTAAATGGAGGGAACAAACCCTCTTGAAACTCAAATATAGGTATAAGCATCTTTTGAGCAGTCCACTCGGCCATCCATTTACAGAAGCTGAACAAACTCATTTGTCTGTCTCTCCTATACAAATGTCAATACTTCCCATTATAGCAGGGATGTCTGCAACTTTGTAGCCTTTAAGATAATGAGGACATGCTGAAATTGTAGTAAACATCGGGCTCTTTATTTTCCATCTGTAAGGCCTATCTGAACCGTCACCAACAACATACATGAGAGCTTCACCTCTAGAATCTTCAGTACGCCTAAATGCTTCTCCCTGTGCACGAACGGGGATTTGTGACGCTAGCGTTGGACCTGCTGGCATTTTCTTGAAACAATCACGTATAATACGGACTGATTCCTTCATTTCATCTATTCTTACCATATATCTACTGAAACAATCACCATATCCAGGGCCAGCTTCTCTAGTTTGAATATCCCAATCAACTTCATCATATATCTCATAAGCATCATGTTTTCTCAAATCAAATTTAGTACCACAACCCCTTAGATTAGGTCCTGTTATTCCCAAATTCTGTGCTTGTGAAGCTGTGAACTTTCCAACATCCTCAGTACGCATTCTAAATATTTTAGAATTTTCAAAAAGATCAGCGTATTCATCTAATCTCTGCTCAAACAATTTCATAACTCGTTCTGTTTTAGCCTCAAAACCATCAGGTAAATCTCTCTTAACACCACCAATCCTTATGTAATTATACAACAAACGGCTACCACTTGGAGCTTCTAATAAATTCAAAAATAATTCTCTATCTCTCCAAAAATACAAGGCCCCCGTAATATGACCTAAATCAGGCATGTAAGCACCAGCCCACATTAAATGAGACGCAAGCCTCTGTAATTCTAGCATAATTGTACGAATGTACTTTGCCCTCTGGGGAACTTCTACCTTCATTAATTCTTCTACTGTATTGACATAACAATGGGTCCAGGTTGTTGAACTAGCATAACACAACCTATCAGTTAGTGTAGTATTCATGAAATACTTTCTACGTTCACCCATCTTTTCCACCGACCGATGGAGATAGCCGAGTTCAGGATCTGCATCAACAATAGTTTCTCCATCAACTTTGACTTTTAATGTCCATAACCCATGAGTCATAGGATGCTGAGGACCCATACTAATCCACATTTCAGCCATTACCACTCCTCCTCGTGTATCTCATACACGTAATCCTTTCTTAATGGATGACCAGCAAATCCCTCTGGTAGAAGTACTCTACGCAGGTCAGGATGCCCAATAAAATAAATCCCCATCATATCAAAAGCCTCTCTTTCATGCCAATTAGCGCCACCCCATAGATCTGAAATGGATTCAATAGTAGGCGTGTCCCGTTCTAAAAATACATGCACCTCTACCATTACTGCAGAGGGGCTGTTTTTAACAAAAACTGAACCATTTATTGCTGAAAAGTGATAAACTAATTCGAATTCGGGTTGGTTATCTATCGCAGTGATTAAAGAACAATGCTCAAAACCATAATCTTCTCTTAACTTAATAAAAAAATCCTTAGATTCTTTATTTCCTAAATTTAACTTAACAACATTATCTCTAATTACTGAAACTTCAGTAACACCCTCACAGGATGATAATTTCTGCTTAAAGGAAGTTATCTCCATAATTACCTCCTCAGAAACATACCTGGCTCTTTCTCTCTAATTTTCTTTTGTAAAGTTAGAAAACCATGCATTAAAGCCTCTGGACGGACGGGACAACCTGGTATGTAAACATCAACGGGCATAAATGTATCTGCACCTGCAACAACAGAATAGGAATCCCAATATGGACCTCCTGAGATTGCGCATTCACCCATGGCAATTACCCACTTCGGCTCAGGCATTTGTTCGTATAATGTCTTCAATTTAGGTCTTAATTTTTCACAGACGGGGCCATTGACTATCAAAATATCACACTGTCTTGGAGATGAACGGTAGACCAAACCTAATCTATCAATATCATGATCTGGAGCTGATGCCTGACCCATTTCAATGGCACAACACATTATACCAAAGTGCAAAGGATGAGGTGAAAATCTTTGAGCATAATTAAAAATTGGCCGTGTAACACGGTCAACAACCTCTCGCATACCTGTTGCTTCAGCTGCATTATAGACGGCATCATCAATCCATTTGAGTAACTGATCCGACCTTAATGCTAACCAATCACCCGCTGGTGGATCTTCCATTATTTTTTCAGAATCTGTAGTTTTAGAACCGACACCTCTTCTAAGGCTTGGATTGCCACGTACGCCTTTAGAACTCATATCCAGATTACATCCTCCTTTCTAAAAGCATACCATAACCCCAATAATGTTAAAAGTAAAAATAACAACATCACAACTTTGGCTGCTATTGCTAAGTCAAGATATACTTGTACCCAAAGTATTAGGAATACAACGACTAAATCAAACACCACAAACAAAATTGCAAACATATAATATTGGAAATGAAATTGTATATGAGCTTCACCTACAGGCACCTCGCCACACTCATATGTTGAATTTTTTAGAGCATTGTCATTATGGGGTCGGAAGAACCTTCCGATGAAAAATGTCATTACAGGAAATGAAAGCGCAATAAGCGCAAAAATCCCTATAGGAACGTACTCGTCTCCCAGCACGAACACCCTGTTGTCAAACCCTATTAAAAGAGTTCGGGTAAATGCACCTAATTTTGATTCAATAAATGGCAAATAATAACTAGTCAGCTCTGGATGGCTAGACCCCGGAAAAGGTAATGCCATGGGCCCAAATTACAAAAGAATAACAACCAATGTTCTCCAAGAAATGAAAAACAATGGAGAAAAGATTACTATGTTAACAGCCTATGATTACACACTGGCTAAAATTGTAGATAATGCTGGTGTTGATGTGATATTAGTTGGAGACTCTGCATCAAATGTAATGGCTGGCCATGAAACCACATTACCTATTACTTTAGATAATATGATATATCATGCGTCATCGGTAGTAAGGGCTGCAAAAAGATCACTAATTGTTATTGACTTACCGTTTGGTTCTTACCAAGGTGACTCAAAAAAAGCTCTCCGCTCATCAATTAGAATAATGAAAGAATCAGGTGCTCATGCTGTCAAATTAGAAGGAGGATCAGAAGTAATAGATTCGATTGAAAGAATTCTTACTGCAGGAATCCCAGTTATGGGACATCTCGGTTTAACACCTCAGTCAATTTATAAGTTCGGAACATATACAGTCAGAGCAAAAGAAAATGCAGAAGCTAAAAAATTAGTGGAGGATGCTAAATTTTTAGAGAAAGCTGGATGCTTCTCAATCGTATTGGAAAAAATACCGGCACAATTGGCAAAAAAAGTAGCCAAATCAGTAAACATACCAATTATAGGAATTGGAGCTGGAGCTGATGTTGATGGGCAAGTCCTTGTTCTACACGATATGTTAGGAATGACTCATGAATTTAATCCGCGTTTCCTACGCAGATATTTGAATCTCTTTGATGATATTAACAATGCAATCGAACGATATTGTAAAGATGTAAAGAACAAAGAGTTCCCAAATAATGAAGAAGAATACTAATACTCAATATTGAGTAGATACCCATTATATTTTAACTCGGTGTTAATACAAACCTGTGAATCCAGAAATTATCCTCAATTGTGCAGCCTCCGCTGATGGAAAAATAGCTCTTGCCAATAGGCGAAAACTAAACTTATCTAATGAAGAAGATTTCAAGAGAGTTCATTCCCTAAGAAGTGATTGTGACGCAATTATTGTAGGAATTGAAACTATTCTTGAAGATAATCCTAGCTTAACCATAAATACAAAATATGCTTCGGGAAAAGAGCCCATAAGAATAGTATTAGATACAAATTGCAGAACGCCAAAAGATGCAAAAGTATTGGACGGAAAAAATAAAACAATAATCGCAATAGGCAATAAAACCGAAGAAAAAAAACTACCGAATGCTGAACTACTAAGGTGTGGTAATAAGGAAATAAATTTAGAAAAATTAATTGGAAAAATGAGTGAAAGAGGTATTCAAAAAATAATGGTAGAAGGAGGGGAAACTGTTATTTGGTCTTTTCTAAAGAATAAGCTTTTTGATGAACTGAATATATTTGTTTCTAATGTAATAATAGGAGGATCAAACACCCCCACTATTGCCGGTGGTGAGGGATTCATAGATGACAGTGAACTGCTTGAGCTCAAATTAGATAATATAGAAAAAATGGGGAATGGATTTTTAGTTAAATATACTAAAAGTAACAATTAAAACAAACGACCTAGATGGGACAAAATGAAAGTCGGTGTGATGGCATCCGGAAGAGGGAGTAATTTTCAAGCCATTATAGATGCAGGCATAAGGGGAGAAACGCCTGATGTTGAAATTGTACACCTAATTGTTAACAAAAAAGATGCATATGCTATAGAAAGAGCAAAAAAACATGGAATAAATTTTGATGTAGTTGATTCCAGTACTATGGATAGGGATAAATTTGATCAAAAGGTTATTGATTTATTCCGTGAAAAAAATATAGAAGTCGTCGTTTTAGCTGGATTTATGAGAATACTTACTCCTATATTTATAAAAACATATCGTAACAAAATACTGAATATCCACCCCTCCTTACTACCTGCCTTTCCAGGAGCACATGCACATAGAGACACAATAAATAATGGAGCTAAAATAAGTGGTTGTACTGCCCATTTAGTAGATGAGGGTATTGATTCAGGCCCAATTATAATGCAAGCATCAATTGAAGTAGAAAATGGAGAAACTGAAGATTCACTTTCAGCAAAAATTTTAATACATGAGCACGAAATATTACCTAAAGCTTTACAGTTGCTATGCTCAGATAAGTTAATTATTATAGGTAGAAAAGTAGAAATCAAAACTGACTAATGCTTTATATACACCACAATCTGGCCACCACTCTAAGCTTGGCTATGCAAAAATGTCTCTGAAACAAATCAATCGAAAGAGCAATTCAACCCTAGTGAAAACTATAGCAGATTTGAAAGAAGCTTCCCGTAAAAATGAAGCCCCTCTGTGGAGGAGCATTGCAACAAGATTAGAAGGACCAGCACGTAACTGGCCCAGTGTAAATATTAGTAAGTTAGAATACAACATTGACAAAAATGGAAAAGCTATAATCCCTGGTAAATTAATGGGAACTGGTATAATTACGAAAAAAATGACGGTGGCTGCATATAGTTTTACGACCTCTGCTAAAGATAAAATACAGTCTGCAGGCGGGAAATGTTTAACATATAATGAACTAATCAAATCAGTTCCAAAAGGAACAAATATAGTGGTGGTTGGTTAATGAAAATCATAGATGCCAGTGAATGTATTATGGGAAGATTAGCAAGTTCAGTTGCTAAAAGTCTATTAAATGGAGAAGAAGTTCATATAATTAATGCAGAAAATGCAGTAATTTCGGGATCTAAGGACATGGTATTTGGTGAATATATATCCAAAAGAAACCTAAACCATCCAAGAAAAGGGCCATACTATCCAAGAATGCCTCATTTGATGCTCAAAAGGGCTGTAAGAGGAATGATTCCTTACCAAAAACCAAAAGGAAGAGAAGCTTTCAAAAGATTAAAAGTTGATGTTGGAACTCCTTTAGCCTTACAAAAAGAAAAAGCTGAAACTATTGAGAATGCAAAAATGAACGATTCTACAAAATACATAAGATTAGGTGATGTTTCCAAAAATTTAGGAGCTAAATTTAATGGTTAAAATAATACATACCAGTGGTAAGAGAAAGACTGCTATTGCTAGAGCTACTTTTAGAAGTGGAAAAGGCCGTGTTAGAATAAATAATAAACCAGTTGAATTTTACCAACCTGAATTAGCCAGACTAAAAATTCAAGAACCTCTAGAATTAGCAGGCAAACACACAAATCGCATTGATATTAATGTCAGTGTAGCGGGCGGTGGTGTCATGGGACAAGCTGAGGCATCAAGAACAGCAATCGCCAGAGGAATAGTAGAATGGTCAGGAGATGAAAAACTACAGAAACTTTTCCAAAGCTATGATAGAGCTTTATTAGTTAACGACACAAGACGTAAAGAACCTAAGCATCCAATGGGACGCGGAGCGCGTAAAAAGAGGCAGAAGTCATACAGGTGAAGAAAAAATGTTAATACCAGTCAGATGTTTTAGTTGCAACAAAGTTATTGGCGGCCATTATGAAGAATTTGTAGAGAGAAGAGAAAAAGGTGAAGATCCTGGTAAAGTAATGGATGATTTAGGGATAGAACGCTACTGCTGCAGAAAGATTTACGTTTCTCATATAGACTTAATTGACGAACTCTTACCTTACGACTAAATTTTTAAAATATAGGTAAAGATAAGTAATAATTAACCCCCGAACAAGCACATAACAGTAGGTTTTCAAGGGATAATCAGGAACTGACAATCACTCTTCTTTACGCATTCAATGTATTTAGTGCTTCAACCTGAGCACGTTAGTGTAATGACGGCAACACCTTAGTGTCAGTGTTTATTGAGTGTGTATGGAGTCAAGAACAAAACCTCATAACCCCTCGAGGAGAGTTCTGCTTGGCAGAGCCCGTGGGGTAGTTTGGCATCCTTGTACCTTGGGGTGGTATAGACTCCAGTTCAAATCTGGGCGGGCTCACCATCTGCTAAAATTAAAGAGCCAATAATACCTGAATCAGGACCTAAACCTGGTTTGGAAATCAAATCTGTTAAATCAACTAATGGAGTATAATTATTCCACATTTTCTTAAAATGAGATCTAATTTTTGAATATAGATGACTTTGTTTCATAACACCACCACCTAGTATTATCTTGTCTGGAGAATGATTCGCAACTATTGAAATAAGACCATAGGCAATTAATTGAGACTCTTTTTCCCAAGCAATATGGGATTCTGGAATTTCCGAACCCTGCATTTTCCACCTCCTTTCTAAAGCAGGGCCACTAGCTAAACCCTCCCAACATTCTCCATGAATCTTACATACGCCTGATACTTGATCTGGATTGGGTATAGGTATATGGCCTACCTCAAGATGAAAATTGCCTGTATATGATTTACCATTTACCAAAACCCCAACACCTATGCCCGTACCAATTGTTACGTATATCAAATTATCACAATTCTTACCTGAACCATAAAAATATTCTCCAAGAGCTGCTGCATTAACGTCAGTGTCTAAGCTAATCTTTGTATTAATATTTTTTGAAAACTCAGAAAATATATTGACGCCTTGCCAACCTTCCTTACTTTCAGACACTAAAAGCCCATATTCTTTTGATTTTTTATCGATATTTATTGGACCGAAAGTTCCGACTCCTAAACTTTCTATCTCAAAATTATTGAAAAATTTAAAAATCTCTGCAAGTGTGTATTCAGGTCTCTTTGTAGATATTATTTTTCTCTCTATAATCTCTGTAGGACTCTTAGCTACAGCAAGAATACATTTTGTCCCTCCAAGTTCAGCACCACCAATCACAATTTGACTCTCTGCTTCTTAGGTCCGCCTTTTTTGTATCTACTAAAATGTTTTTTTGCCTTCTTATCTCCCTTGGTAACCCTTTTCTTTTTGGGAGTTTCAGTGTCATCTACCATAACTCACTAAAATCATAAGAATATAAATGGTGCGGGGGGAGGGATTTGAACCCACGTACCACTAAGGACTGGGACCTAAACCCAGCGCAATTGGCCTGGCTATGCGACCCCCGCTACGGATACCTCTGGGCCACACATTTAATAATAGAATTGGTGATGGGAGTTTATGCCAGATGATGATAAGGATAAAGAAAAGAAAGATTATGAGGGAATATTGGAAAAAGCAACTGAAATGGGAGCGAAAAGCATAGATACACTAAGAGAAAAGGCATCAGAAGCAACCGATAAAGTGATGGACTCGGCTAAAGCAATAGGAGAAATAGCAACAGAAAAAGTTACTGAAGCTGCAGTAACTACTGAAAAAGTTGTTAAAGGGGCTATAGATAAAATTGTGATAACTGTAGCTACAAAAATAGTAATAAGTTCAATGAAAAAAGTTGCCAGTAAAGGTACATCCTATGTCTCTAACGATGGAAATTACCAAGGCTTTGTAGATAAAACTTGGGAACTCCTACCATTGCCAGTAAGACTTATTGGTAAAGATAGTTTAGGATATAATTCCACTATGTACCTCTTAAGAAATACCATTTTTGGAAATGATGACGAAGAATTAGTAGTAGACGAAAAAGATGAAAATACTATAACTCAGAATATATTGTCCATGTTCAAATAATAATGGCCGTAATCTCTTGTAATAAATTATCAAAGAAATATGAGGATGTATTAGCTCTTGACAAAGTAAATCTAGAAATAGAAAAAGGAGAATTTTTTGGATTACTAGGTCCGAATGGAGCTGGAAAAACAACCTTACTAAAGATTCTGACAGGCCAGATTAAGTCGTCTGAAGGTACGGCAGAAATATTAGGAATGAATATTGAAGATAACGTAATAGATGTAAAGAAGAAAATAGCCATCGTACCTGAACAAGAGTCTCCGCCTAGTTTTCTAACTCCGAGAGAAGTTCTAGAAATGGTTGCATCAATAAGACAAATTGAAAATCCAGATATTGAAGAATGGATAACTTTCTTTGAACTAGAAGCAATGGAAGGACGGGTGTGCCGAAACTTATCTAGAGGTCAAAAACAAAAAGTAATGCTTGCCGCCGCTTTTATTTCTGACACTGACCTTATGTTTTTGGATGAGCCATTCATAAATTTAGATCCAATTGTACAGACAAAAGTAAGAGATTGGTTAATTCAGTATGTTGACAAAGGTGGGACTGTTTTTCTTAATACACATCTGTTAGAAAATGCCCAAAGACTTTGCGATCGTGCAGCTATAATCCACAATGGGGAAATACAATCTATGATAAAAGTAAAGGAATTGGATGATCAAAACATGAACCTAGAAGAATTATTCCATGAAATAATACAATGAATAGGCTAATATTATGGAGAATGCTTCAAGAAGAAATAAGACTTAACACAAGCTTTGCAAGTGGAAAAGGATTCTATTCTTTTCCTATATTAGTCTCAATAAGTGGTTTTCTTGCAATTGTATTTACAGATGAAATGATTACAGATATGGGATACTTAGGATATTTAGAAGTACTGCATTTTGGATTTCTATTTTATGGCATTTTTGCAGGATCATTAGCTTTTTTTGGAAATGAATTCTTAGAAAGAATTTTCGGATATTTAGGATTGATCATAGGACTACCAACAACGCAACCAATAACACAAAGAAAGATTACCTTCCTATACTTTGTAAAAGAATTTATCTTCTATTCCTTTTTCACACTCATCCCTGCATTCATAGGAGGTTTGATAGGATCCTATGTTTACGGGATAAATCTAATTAGCCTAATAGAATTCAGCATCTCTTTATCTTTTTCGTTCCTAACTGGCCTATCTTTTGCATATTTAATATCAAGCCTTTACAGACTTTCCTGGGGATTTAGTGTTGGTGGTGGACTTGTGACACTAATTATCTATGCGTTATCTGTTAAAGATACTGCAATTACACCATCACTAGAATGGTATTTGCATAAAGAGCCTATTTTTATTTTTATATCATTAATTAATCCTTTAATAATTGCTTTTTGTGCAACAATTTTAGTGACGGATTATTACGAAGAAGGGACCATAAGGACTGTTGGGTATCAAGACAGATTAAAAGAATACATTGGAAAGTTTAACTGGGCCAAACAAATTTCAAACCCTACTATAATCTCAAAGGAAAGAATTGATTTGCAAAGGAGTAAGACCGGAACAAAAATGTTTTTTTCTTTTGCATTCCCTCTCGCCATTCTAACCTTTATGAATTGGTTTATAGATAAAGGACTACCTATTCAAATTGATTTCAATACAATTTTCTATGGAGTCATGGTTGGGTTTTTTGGGACTATGATCTACTCTTGGTTAAACACGATAGATAGCCCTACTTTTTATTCAACATTACCAGTTACTGTTTCAGATGTGGTCAGAGCCCGGCTAGTTCTGTTTTTTACTATAACTTGGTGGATTCCGCTATTATTTTTATCATTAATATCATATATGAGCTCAGAAATATATTTGCTCCCTATAGGTATTATAGTAATGATTACTGTTGGAATGTACATTGTAAATTATACTGCATGGTCTACTGGCCTTAGAACAAACTCAGCTCTCTTTGATGCAATAGTCTTTCTCAAATTTTTTGTGGTTTCTGTACCGCCCATGATTGCTATGACTATCCTAAGTCTAGCGATTAGCCACAGTATTTCAACAGTGCTGATAGCATTATCCTGTATATGTGGTATTTTAGCATTATTCAGTATATTCTTCTACAATAAAATAGAGGTAAAATGGCAAAATGAAACATTCGATTAGAGATATATAGAACTGTGGAATGGAAAAACTAAGTGGCCAAGAACAAAAATGAGAAGCCTGAAAAGCCTAAACCAAAGAAAACACACAAAAGAAGATTTCGAGTAAACAAGAAGTTAGATGGTAATGTAGGGACTATATTCATAGGGGCTGAGGATCCATTCATGTACTTCCCTGATATGATGTCATACTTAGATCGTGAGGAAATCAAAGAAGTTAAATTAAAAGCAAGGGGGAAATCAATCTCTAATGCTGTAAACATCACAGAACAATTCAAAAATAGATTTAAAAAAGATATTGGAACTGTTGTTAAAAACGTAGAAATAGGAACTGAAAATGTACCAAAGAAAGATGGAAAAGGAACTTTTAGGATGTCATTTATTGAAATAACATTGGCGGCAGATAAAAAGAGAGAAAAAGCCGACTAGTAATCAACTTCACTTCTATTTTTCATTTTCCGACGTTCACCTGATGGAACTACTTGTAATTGACCCTCAAAATTTTGGCTATAAGATACATCATTGATCTTTGATAAAGCAATTGCCAATGCTGATACCTCAGAGTGGGGTTGGCTACCAATAGCTATATTGAAATCGGAATGTTCAAAAACCCAAGGAGGTACTTTTTCTGCACCCACAACAAATAACAAAGGACCTTTACATTTCTTAATATCTTCTAAATTATCATCTATGGGAAGTCCAAACATAGTCAGATGTATAGTTGTTCCCACCCAATTTTTAACAATTGCTTTAGGATTTGTTGTAGTTTCTATGATAAAATCCCCCCCAAACTTTTCAGTCACTTTACCTACTGTGTCAATAATACGACTATCTGGCTTTGACAAAAAAATCTTGCAAGCACCAAAGGCTCGGGCTGTCAAAGCTACATGTGTTGTTATTCTTTTATCTCTTTCAGGACGATGACCTATTCGTAAAACTTCACAAGTTCCCATAATTGTCTATTCATCAATAGTCAACTTTTCGTCGGAAGTGGAATCACCCTCTGCGATTCTTTCTCGAAGAATATCAAAAACTATACGGCCTATAAACGCTATTAACAAACCTAAACTAATAAACCAAATACCTTGAGTATAATCGGGATCTTCAGTAGCTGCCAAATCAGTTCTAACAACAACGTCTGACATTATATCTATAATTCCGGCTGTAATCACTCCGAGACTTACTACCGTAAATATGAATCTAATAATATTTATATTGAAAATACCTTCTCTAACGTAAGTATCTATTGTTCGTGAAACCTCAATACAAATTATCGCTGATAACAGATATGGCAAGATTCCATCCAGACCCAAGAAGGCAAGAACCATTGCTGCAACTCCAAGCTCTTTTGACAAATCCATTTGCTCTATTCCCTGTGCTACACCAACAATAAATAACAAAATTGCAATAAGCCAAACATAAGAATATACTGAAACGCGTTCGCTAGTTGTCAATAATTCATTATAAAAAGTTCGGAATTCGTCCTCCCAACCAGCTACCTTCACTAACAGATAACCACTTAGAATAACCCAAATAAGCCCTGAAGCTATTTCAGATAAACCCAAAATACCTGCTAAACCCCACACAAACACGATTAATGCAATAGGAAGAATAAATTGTCTCTGTATTTTAGGATCTTCCATTTTATGAACGATTGTGTATAATGTATCTTCTATAGGTCTTGATTGCTGAACAACAACCATACGTGTTGAATCTATTCGTAAACGTGAACGGATTATTGGTTCTAACTGAAGATCATCGGAACCATCGCTAACAAGTATTGCCCGAGTCGATTTAGTTTGAGTAATTACTTGATCCAATGTATTAGCAATCTTCATGTCTGATTTAGTACCAACTCTGATATCTCCACAGATTGTTACAACCTCTACATTTTCACCATCATCCAACAATTGGTCATAAGTACGAATTGCCTCTAACATTGTATTAGTATCACTTTCTTCAGGATCGGCTAAACCTAATTCCAATGCTGCTTTAATATTAGCTTCTCTTCCGATTACAGGACTACGGATTCCTGTCTTTCGACCCAAATCGTTATCCCTGTCTATGGCAATAATCAGCAATCCCATTGGTGTGTACGTGCATATCTACTATATAATTGTTACTTTTGACAATATTCTTTAAATATTAGCTTTTATCACGCAAACTTCACACAAGGTGAGATATGGCTGAGTTCAAAACCGTAATAGCAGACCCAAAAAGCAAAATGACCTACAAAAAAGTCCTTTCAGAAAACAAATCCAATGCATTAGTTGGTAAGTCTGTAGGAGAAGAAATAGACGGGATTTTTGTTGAATTACCCGGATACAGATTGAAAATAACTGGCGGATCTGATAAGTCTGGTGTACCCATGCGTGGTGATTTAAATGGAAACCAAAGAAGAAAAATACTGATGAAAGGTTCTGTTGGATTTAACCCAACAAAGGACGGTCAACGTAAAAGGAAGTTAGTTAGAGGTCGAACTATCAGTAGTGATATCTCACAAGTAAATCTAAAAGTTGTTGACTACGGACCTAAATCTATAGAGGAGCTACTAAAACCAGAGGAGGCTTAAGTTGACAGCATCTCCACAACCCGAGATAAATATCGGAATGGTGGGGCACGTGGATCATGGAAAGACAACGTTGACTCAGGCATTAACTGGAAAGTGGACCGATCAACACAGTGAAGAAATGAAAAGAGGTATATCCATCAAATTAGGATATGCTGATGCTGACTTTTATCATGTTAAAATGAAAGGGGGGGAGGAATATTATACTTCTGAACCTGGAAAAGAGGAATTTAAGGGCGGAAAATTAGAACATCTGAGAACGGTAAGTTTTGTTGATGCACCAGGTCACGAAACACTGATGGCGATTATGCTCAGCGGAGCTGCAATAATGGATGCTGCAATACTAATTATTGCTGCAAATGAAAAATGTCCTCAACCACAAACTAGAGAACACCTATCAGCCCTTGAAATAATGGGATTTGACAAATTTATAATTGTACAGAGTAAAATAGATGTTTGCTCAAAAGAAAGATCTTTAGAATCATACAGTGAAATTAAGGATTTCCTAAAAGGCTCTCTTTTGGAAAATTCCCCTATAATACCTGTTTCAGCACACCACCATAGAAATATTGATTTACTCATACAAGCTATAGAAGAACTTTTTCCAACTCCTGATAAAGATTTGAAAAGCGATTTTCAAATGATGATTGCCCGATCATTTGATATTAACAAGCCCGGAACTAAACCAAAAAAGATGAGAGGTGGAGTTCTTGGAGGAACAGTTGGTCTTGGAAAAATAAAAGTTGGCGACAAAATAGAGATAAAACCTGGAAGGACAACCAAAAAGGGATTAGAAACCATTGAAACTGAAGTCAATAGCCTACATAGCGGTGTAGCTAGAGATTCATTAGGACCGGGAGGGTTGGTTGCAATTGGTACTAGTTTAGATCCGGCTATGACAAAATCAGATTCATTGTTGGGTAATGTTATAGGGAAACCTGGTACTTTACCACCAGTTTGGAACAAGTTCAGTGTAGAAGCTACATTATTGGACAGGGTTGTCGGAACAAAAAATATACAAGATATGGATGAATTAAAAACAAAAGAACCCCTGATGATAACTGTAGGTACCAGAACTACAGTAGGTATTCCAATTACCGTTAGAAAAAATATCGTTGATATTAATTTAACAATTCCTGTTTGTGCACCGATTGGTCAAAGAATAGCTTTGAGTAGAAGAGTTGATGGAAAATGGCACTTAATAGGATATGGAATTATTAAGGAATGAAGACTGTCTTAGCAGATACTAATATCATTTTGTGGACATTTAGTGGTGGACCTGATTTCAGAGAAGCAATTTCGAAGGCTGCACCTGGATGGAATTTAGCTATACCTAGTTGTGTAATTACTGAATTGGAAAAATTAGAATCAAAAGATGCAAGAGCTGCACTAAACATGTGTAAGGCCTTGGAAATTATAGACATAGGAGAGGGATATACCGATAATATGCTAATAGATGCTGCAAAGAACGGATACTTAATAGCAACCAATGATAAAGAAATGCTATCCGAATTAAAATCTTTGAAATTAAATGCATTGAAAATAAGGGAAAAAAACAAACTTATCTCAACTGAGGGAATCTAAGATGGGAAAATATGAAATCCCAAATATGCCTGTGGTCAGGTTATCCAAAAAACAAATAGAAAGGAAAAAAGAACTCCTGGCTAATGAAGTGAAACAAATAAAGATTAATGATATAAATGACATTTCTAACTTAGTGGATTCATTTGCAGAATCCAGTTTTGAGGCTAGAAATATAGGACTAGCCGCACAATTATACTATAAGATACTTCACACCGATACTGCAATAATTTGGTCTCTTTCAGGAAGCATATTCAGTGCAGGCCTAAGACAAATAACCATTGATTCAATAAGAGCTAAACATGTGGATGCATTAGTGTGTACAGGCGCTTTATTTGAACAAGATATGTTGGAGGCATTAGGTCACAAACATTACGTTTGTAAACCCATTCAAGATGATTCTGAGCTTCAAAGTTTGTATATTGACCGAATATATGATCACTTATTGGATGAAGCTGCACTAAGACAAGTTGATTTAACATTTAAGAAGATATCTGAAAATATTCCAAAAGGTAATTATTCAAGCCGAGAATTTATGAAGATTTGTGGTCGGTGGTTGTCACAGGCCAAAGGAATAAGAGACAGTGTAATGCAAGCAGCTTTTGAAGAAGACATTCCCATTTTCATACCTGCAATTAATGACTGTTCAATAGGTATTGGATTAGCAATGCAGCAAAAAGAAAGAAATGGAATGACTATTGATTCGATCAAAGATTTAAAAGAAATCGCATTCATGCAAAGTAACTGTGGAGAATCTGGAATAATAGTTGTTGGTGGAGGAGTCCCTAAGAACTATACCCAAGATGCTGTAGTTATGGCAGAGATGCTTGGATACGATGTAGAAAAACACAAATTTGGAATCCAGATTAGTACTGCTGATTTAAGAGATGGAGGATTGTCTGGATCTACCCTCAAGGAAGCAATATCATGGGGTAAAAATGACAAACAAATGGAAGAAATAATGGTGTGGGGCGAGGCAACTGTTTTTTTCCCATTATTAATTGGATATATTAATCAAAAAATGAGAAATCAAAAAAGAAAAGGACGCAAACTCAGTAATATATTCCAATCCTAACAATATAAATACAATTGACTATAAGATAAAAAAAGGTAACACAATGGGAAAAGGATACAGGCAACAATTACCGGATAGGGACCCTCAAGAAACAGAGGAATGGATAGATTCAATAGCCTCTGTTATTGATATAAAAGGCGAAGAAAGAGCAAGATACCTCTTACAAACTCTGATAAGAGAGGCAAGAGATAGAAATATAGCAATTCCACCTCTGACGAATAGTCCATACGTAAACACAATACCGCCTGAATCAGAACCTAAATACCCAGGGGATGAAATACTCGAAAAGAAAATAAGACGTATAATTAGATGGAATGCTGCTATGATGGTATCCAAAGCTAATAAAAAATTTGAAGGTTTAGGAGGACATATATCCACTTACGCCTCAGCTGCTAGTCTATACGAGGTCGGATTTCATCATTTCTTCAAAGGTAAAAATAACGGGATAGGTGACTTCATCTATTATCAAGGCCATGCATCACCAGGAATTTATTCAAGAGCATATCTTGAAGGAAGATTAAACGAAGGACACCTTGATCACTTCAGGAGGGAAGCTTTCACAGATGGATTATCAAGTTATCCACATCCAAGACTAATGCCTGAGTTCTGGGAATTTCCTACTGTATCAATGGGATTAGGTCCTACAAACGCAATATATCATGCAAGATTCTTAAGATATCTTCAAGAAAGAGGAATTGCAGATACATCCAACAGTAGAGTATGGGCATTCCTGGGCGATGGGGAGTGTGACGAACCGGAAACATTACACGCCTTACATTTGGCTCACAGGGAAAAATTAGACAATTTGACCTTTGTTGTAAATTGTAACCTGCAAAGACTGGATGGCCCCGTAAGAGGCAATGGTAAAATTATTCAAGAATTGGAAGCGATTTTTAGAGGATCGGGATGGAATGTAATCAAAGTTTTGTGGGGGCGAGATTGGGATCCACTACTTCTGAAAGACGAAAGGGGTCACCTCCTCAGAAAAATGGAAAAAACAGTGGATGGCGACTATCAAACACTTGCAGCTTCGTCTGGTGATTACATAAGAGAAAAATTCTTTGGACCCGAACATGAATTGAAAAAACTTGTAGAAGATATGGATGATAATTCCCTTACTAAATTAAGAAGAGGTGGTCATGATTCGACGAAATTATTTGCAGCCTATAATGAGGCCACAAAACACGAAAATCAACCCTCAGTAATATTAGCAAAGACAGTCAAAGGATGGGCCCTAGGAAAAGGATTTCAAGCACGTAATATGACACATCAGAAAAAATCCCTCGACAAATCGGACTGGGAATATTTTAGAGATTTATTAGAAATACCATTTACAGATTCGGAATTAGAAGACATGCCATACTACAAACCACCACCAGATAGTGAAGAAATCAAATACTTGAAGGATCAAAGAGAAAGATTGGGTGGTTTCCTCCCTAAAAGGAATGCGAGCTATAGTGGGTTTCACATGCCTAAAAATGATGTATTCACAGAATTTGATAAGGGAACTCCAAAGAATCAAGTAGTTTCAACCACAATGGCTTTTGTTAGATTATTGAGAAATTTGATGAAAGATGAAAAAATAGGTGATCTCATTGTTCCTATCGTTCCTGATGAAGCCCGAACATTTGGAATGGAAGCTCTCTTCACTGAATTCAAAATATATAATGCGCAAGGGCAAATCTACACGCCCGTAGACTCTCAGCTTTTACTAAGTTACAAAGAATCCGAAAGTGGGCAAATATTGGAAGAAGGTATTTCTGAGGCTGGTGCAATGAGCAGTTTCACTGCTGCGGGAATGGCATATTCTACTGTAGGCAAACCTACAATTCCTTTCTACATATATTATTCAATGTTTGGCTTCCAAAGAGTAGGTGACCAAATTTGGTGCGCAGCAGACTCAAGGGCTAGAGGTTTCCTTTTAGGGGCAACGGCAGGCAGAACCACTCTAAATGGAGAAGGGTTGCAACATCAAGATGGGCACAGTTTATTGACTGCAACAACCGTACCAAATTGTGTGTCATATGACGCCGCTTTCGCCTATGAAATTGGAATTATTATTAAAGAAGGATTAAGAAGAATGTATGAGAATAATGAGGATTTATTCTATTATTTGACATTATATAATGAAAATCATGACATGCCTCCAATACCTAAGAATAGCGAAGAAGGGATAATCAAAGGAATCTACAGATTTAAGAAGATAACAAAACCAATAGTGCGCCTGATTGGTAGTGGTTCTATAATGCAACAAGTAATTTCAGCTGATAAAATACTAAGCGAAATGGGAATAAATTGTGAGATATGGAGTGCAACAAGCTTTGGAGGACTCCAAAGAGATGCTATGGAATGTGAGCGTTGGAATCTTTTAAATCCAACAAAAAAAGCAAAAATACCCTATATTTCAAAAGTAATGAAGAACGAAGAAATGGTTACAATAGCTACAACTGACCATATCAAAGCAGTTCCAAAAATGATTGAAAGATGGATTCCTGGGGAATATATTACACTAGGAACGGATGGATTTGGTAGAAGTGACACTAGAGAAAATTTAAGGAAATTCTTTGAAATTGATGCAGAGCATATTGCTGCAGCTGCAATAAGTTCCCTATTAACAGAAGGAAAACTAACTAAAGCTAAAGCTGAATCCTATATGGAAAATTTAGATATAAACTCTGACGCACCAGATCCTTCAAGAAATTAAACTTACATTCCTGGTGGCATGCCGCCCATACCATCACTACCATCTGGTTCGGGACCCTCTGGCTGTTTTGAAGCTATGATATCATCAATCCTCAGAATCATCGTTGCTACATCTGTAGCACTACTCAATGCCTGTGTCTTAACCCTAAGTGGTTCAACAACATTTCTTGATCGCATATTGACGACTTTACCGGTAAAGGCATCTAATCCTGCATGTGGATTTCTACCTTTTTGAGTATGAGCCTTTCTAAGACCCATTAATGTATCAATAACATCAAGGCCTGCATTTTCTGCCAGTGTAATTGGAACAACTTCAATCGCATGAGCAAAAGATTCGATGGCCATTTGCTCTCTCCCTCCAATTCGGGGTGCAAATTTTCTCAATTTAAGTGCCAATTCAATCTCAGCAGCTCCTCCGCCCGTAACAATCTTACCATCTTCAATAACAAGCGATACAACACCAATAGCATCAGCTAAATTTCTATCAATTTCATCGATAACATGCTCACTGCCACCTCTTACTAAGATAGAAACGGCCTTAGGATTCTTACAATCTGTTACAAACGTCATATCATCATCCCCAATTTTTCTAACTTGTACAAGACCTGCAAAACCGATGTCATCTTTACTTATAGAATCCAAATTAGATACGATACGACCCCCTGTAGCTTTGGCTAAGGCTTCCATATCTGATTTTTTAGATCTGCGAATAGCCATAATTCCATGTTTAGCCAAATAATGTTGTGCTAAATCGTCAATACCTTTTTGACAAATAAGAACTGTTGCTTTGGTTTTATGAATTTTATCCACCATTTTTTTGATTGTGGCCTCTTCCTGATCTAAAAAGGCTTGGATTTGAGAAGGATCATTAATTTGAATTTTAGATTCTATTTCAGTTTTTTTGATTTCAAGTGGTGCGTCTACTAAAGCAACTTTAGCATTATTCACATTCTTTGGCATTCCACTATGAACGGGTTCTTTGTCCAATATAATTCCTGAAATTAATTCAGTATCAGATATAGAACCTCCTTGCTTTTTTTGAATTTTTATATCATCTCTGTCTACTTCTGTAGTTTTACCTTGGTTCTTAGAAACTAATTTAACTGATTTAACTGTTAAATCTGCCAAGAAATCTGCATTTGTTTCAGATGATTTACCAGTCATTGAAGTTACTGCTATAGCTCTCAATGTAGCATTATCACTTCTACGAACTGGCCGAGCTATTTTATCCAAAAGCTTTAGTGATTCAACACAAGCTCTGCGATATCCATTAGAGATTGCAGTAGGATGAACTCCTTTTTCTAACAACTCCTCGGCATTTTTCAATAGCTCCCCTGCAAGAATTACTGCAGTAGTTGTACCGTCTCCACATTCTGAATCCTGAGTCTTAGCTACTTCAACCACCATTTTAGCTGCAGGATGTTCAACCTCAATTTCTTTCAAGATTGTAACACCATCATTAGTTATCACCACATCACCCATGGAATCTACTAACATTTTGTCCATTCCCTTAGGACCCAATGTGGATCTAACGGCTTCAGCTATCGCTTTAGCTGCTGCAATATTATTCTGCGTAGCCCTTCGACCACTGTCTCTTTTAGTTCCTTCCTTAAGGATTACAACCGGTGCATTACCTGGAATCATCGTATCACAAATTAATATTTGCGAGGCCAATATATAAAAATACCCGTAAAATAATCAATTTAGTGACAAAAAGAGTAAAGAAAACATCACTGCACAGGATATTGAAAGGAAATTTACACCATTATTACCTAAAATACCTCTATTTTCCAGTGTTGCACCTAACAAAGAATCAATAACACTACCCAAAAACCCAAAAAATGCTGAAATATATAAAAAATTAACCTCAAACGAAGAATAAAAGGCGTGATTTTCCTCTATAATTAGAACAAAAGCAGAAAAAGAAAGCATAGATATCGAGACTGCAGAAAGTAATGAGGCTGTTGTTCCCTCTAATGAAATACCCCCATTCGTTCCAGGTTCTACGTGTTTTGTTGGATTAGTAATCAAAACCGGTTCAGGAGCTAGTACACCTATCTCACTAGCCATCGTATCTGCAGTAGCTGCCGCTACAGACGTAGTAAATGCAACGAGGGCTTGCTCAGGGGACAATAAATTCATACTATAACATACAGCCACAATGGCTGGAACTATCCCATTAGAAATAACATTCGAACCACCACGAGTACCATCATCACTCTCTTCAACACCCAACGCTTTTTTATAAACTATAGCAAATTTTGTAGCTAAAAAAGAAGCTCCCACAAATATCAACATGAGTAGCAACCAAGTCCAATGACCTAATGTACCTGTAATAAAACAAATAAGAAAAGCTAGTGCAGATCCTCCTTGATCCAAAACTTTCTTAGAAAATGCAATGCCTGAAATTATCAAACTAATAACTGTAATGAAAAATATTGTTATTGGGTCTGGTAATATCAAGAAACAGACCTCACAGCCTCATCAAAATGAGCTTTGAATTCATCCTTAATAGCTTCTAATCTTGGTTTATTTTTTGCCTCTACAAACATTCGGATGACTGGTTGTGTGTTAGAAGGCCTGAGTAAAACCCAGCCATCATCTAACCATATTTTCACCCCATCAATAGTTTCGACTTTGTATCCCATATCTAAGAATGTCTTCTCCAATTGTTCATTAACCTTAAATTTTATAGAATCAAGACATTTAAACTTCAATTCTTCATAAGGATAGGAGGGGATTTCATCTGATAAATCTGCCAAGGTCAAACCTGATTTAGAAACTTGTTCGGCTAATTTCAAACTGAAAATAAGAGGATCATCAAATATAAATTCAGTCAAACCAGGAGCAAAGAAATGGGCTGAAATCTCCATTGCAATAGCTGCATTGTGTTTCTTTAATTCTTCACAAACAAAAACATCTCCAACTCTAATCCAAATCAACTCACCACCAATCTTAGGAATCTCATCCTCCAGAATCATTGAACATGGAACTCCAGCTAGAACTTTGTTTGAATCTGGTTTTATCAAACTTTTAGAAGTAATTATACCTATTTTCTCCGCTGAAACCGCCCGAGCTCGATTATCTATGAAAACACAACGATCGGCATCTCCATCAAAGGCTATTCCGAGATCATAATCACCTTTCTCCATTAAAGAAATAAGATCACTCAGATTCTTTGGAGCTGGTTCTGAAGGTCGATTAGGAAAAGTACCATCTGGTTCATTATTTATGCTATGAGTTTTTGCTCCAAACTCTTGAAAAAGTCTCTCAATAATAACACAACCTACACCATTACCGGGATCAAGTGCTACGCGTATCCCTTCAATGCTACCGACTTTATCAGAAACAAATTTGACATACGTGTCTAAAATCTCATCTGTAGAAAGTTCATTGATTTTTCCAGAGATATTTGATTCTATTAATTCATCTTCAAAGAAAATTCTTTTAATCTCAAGATTTCCTTCAGTATATCCTGTCCCGTCAGGATGTCTGAAGCGAATACCATTGTATTCGGCAGGGTTATGGCTTGCTGTAATGTAAACCCCTGCCAAGTAAGGATTTGATGTCGAATTAGCCTTCCATGTGGTGAAATTTGCAACTGGTATTGGTACCATTCCAATTACATCAACATCAAAACCAGCCTTAGAAAGTCCAGCGGCTACTGCTTCCTGTAATTCAGGTGAACTTACACGAGCATCACAACCTATTGAGACAGTACCTTTGTCGTTATTCTTTGCCAAGAAATTACCAAATGCCAAACCTACTCTTTTACCTATATTAGCATCAAGTTCTTCGCCATAAACTCCGCGAATATCATAGGCTCTAAATATATCCTGAGAAATATTCATTATTGTCCTATTTAGAACGGTTTAAAAGAAATGCTCTTAATAGACGCTATAGTTCCTACCCTATGTCATTAACCGAATCAACTATGGTGAAATTAGGCTCCGATGCACCATCTTTTAATTTGCCAGATACAAACGGAAATAATATTTCACTAGATTATTTTGAAGCTGAAACTTTAGTTGTAATTTTTACCTGCAACCATTGCCCCTATGCAAAAGCAGTAGAAGACCGATTAGTCAACTTGGGAAATGACTACAAAGGACGAACCGATTTTGTATTAATAAGTTCAAACGATATAGAGAACTATCCTGCTGATTCACCTGAAAAAATGGCTGAAAAAGCTAAATACAAAAATTATCCCTTTCCTTACCTCTTTGATGAAACCCAAGAAATAGCAAAAGCATACAGTGCTGTTTGTACTCCTGATATTTTTTTATACAATAAAGATAGAAAATTAGAATACAGAGGAAGACTGGATGATAATTGGCAAAATCCTCAAAGTGTGACACGTGAAGAATTAAAGATGGCGATTGA
>JAPYSZ010000002.1:42074-43245 GCA_029941645.1 Candidatus Poseidoniia archaeon | reverse complement strand
AAGGTGAAACATGGCTCTACTCTATCGGATTCGAATTTTAGTGCCCATTCTTCGGCGCTTAAGCAATCATCCTTAGTGACTGTGTCCTTATCGACCCAGTCTTTTTTGTCTAAATCATTCTCTTTCTCATCAGTTTCCTTACTGTCACCATTTCGGGCACCGTCTTTTTCTTCACGTACTACTACTTTGTCTTCAGGTAAAAACTGTTCTTTCCACTGCCCTAATGTTAAACAATCGACATCTAAATTTTCATCAGTTAGCAATAATTCATTGTCTTCTATACCTGTATCATCTAATTTTCGATCAATAACTTTATTTTCTTCTTCATCAGTATCCAATATTTCACCAAGATCGTAGGTAATATCTCCTAAGAATGCCTGTCCCTCGTCAGTTGCAGCGATTGGTGCTGCTGTGAGCATCATAACTGCGACAATCAGTGCTTTGCCTTCCAACATATTATATCGAAAATTGGATTACTATATAAAAGAATGCCAAACTTTTTTGATTTTTCAAAATGTCTTTGCGAAATACCTTATATAGTACCAAAAAATAACCAAATTATGCGCTTAGCGATACTGCTCTTGGCAGCAATATTGATGCCAATGGCGTCAGCAATGGAATCTGGGGGACCTGAAGTCACAGCTCCTAGGGATGTTACAGTACAGGCCCTTGGTGGAGAAACATTCAGTTTTAATTTTGGAATTAAGGCCGATGAAAATGCAACTTATTCCATCAAAATAGGCGAAAGATCCGAATTTGAATTTGATGAAACTCAAATAGATATTGAGATTCCTGCAGGAGATACTCGAACCTTCATTTTTAATGGAGAAGTAATTGGTGAAGATGGTGCCGGAATTTCAGACGGAAAGTATGTTATGACATGGGAAGCTTTCAAAAATGGAACGAAATTCAATTCCGGTGATTTCGAGATATCTGCCGGTGAACAAGCACCTTCCATTGGAATAATTGCAGCAATTGTCGGTATCGGAATAATTGCAATCCTAAGAAAACGCAGTTAATCGTACAGCAACACTGTAGAGAAGGGGCTAAGAAAATCATTCGATTTTGACTAAGCTAAAAGTTTTCTACTTTTGTAAGACTTTTTCATAATGGATTCAAGGGTGGCAACCCGTTTTTCCAATTTCTCAAGTCTAACGTCGTAAGGATGCCT
>JAPYSZ010000002.1:17393-41974 GCA_029941645.1 Candidatus Poseidoniia archaeon | reverse complement strand
CAAGGGTGGCAACCCGTTTTTCCAATTTCTCAAGTCTAACGTCGTAAGGATGCCTCATTCAAATTCTAAGAGAATGAGAGTTTCTAATATAGGTATGGTCAAGGGACAACGGTAAATACAGAAGATAGATAGGCAACTATGATTCTAGGATTGATAACAAAACCTTTCACTATTGTTGCAGATATTATCTTAGCATTCATACCTAAAAAAATACTTATTCTGATTATCGCGCTTCTTATTTTAGCAGTTTACTATAATTTCAGCTATTCAGTCTAAATATAGAGGATTACTCCAATTTATGCATGGAAACTAAAGCTTGCTCAATACTTTTCAATGAATCTGGAACTTTATGGCCTGTAATTGGAGCTGCTAACGATATTCCTGCATCTTTCTTAGCTTTCCATACCTGTGAATTGAATTCTATTAAGGGTTCTGTCATGTTAGTAAAGTCAGAAGTCTTGGACAGGGGCTTTTCAGGGAAAGTATCTACGTCTACTGCCGATTTTCCATATAATGTCGTCGACAAATGATGTGTAAAGAAGGGACATATTGGAGAAAAAATTGACATCATATCTCTGAAAATACGGTGAAGTGTCCATGTTGCAGAAGCATCGTCATTGTACAATCTAGTCTTTGCCATTTCTAACCAATGTGAAGCAAAAACACCAGTACTAAAAATCTTAATTCCTTGCGCTGCTGTATAGATATCCATCTCAGAATAACCTGTCTTTGCTTTATCTAACAATTCTGAGAATTCAGCTAGAATCCACTTATCCTCGTTTTCTAAATTATCAGGTACTAAATCTAAATCCACATCAAAATCGAACTGTGATGCAAAACGACCAACGTTGAAAATCTTTGTTAAAATCCCAAAGTATCGTAATTCAATTTGTTCTGGATTGATTTGGAAATCGTCTCCTACTTGAGCATCAGCCGCTTTCCAAAATCTGAAACATTCCGAACCGATTTTCTTAGCCTGGAGAGTTACCTGTTTCCCTTCTGGGCCTTTAATTTTCCAGGATCCGGTTCTTCCTCCAAAACCACATTCCAATACTGATTCGGCATCGATTCCATTGCCTAAAGACTTCGACATTTTACGCCCCCAGGGATCCATTCCCAGACCATCAATCCAGATATTAGCAAATCCTGGTTTGTCGAGTAATAACGCTGATTTGAGAAGTGTATAATATAGCCAAGTTCGAACTATTTCTTTTCCTTGCGGCCTAACTCCAGTTGGGAAAGCTCTTTCAAACAATTCTGGATCTGATAAATATCCTGAAACATACAAGTTAGAATTTGAAGAATCCATCCAAGTATCGAAAACTTTCTCTTCGCCTTCTAAATTTCCTAAGCTGGATTTCAAATCGCCATAAGTTCCCAATTCTTTGCGAGATTCACGATCCAGAACAATCGAATCTAATGGTGGAGAATCTCTCCAAGGTTGAACATAAGACCCGTGTGGCGGAGTAACAATTTTAGTCCGATCTTCAGAATACCAAATTGGTATCTCTGTATGGTACCATCTACGGCGGCTTACGGGCCAATCAATTGTAATATTCTCCATCCAATCTAGAAGAAATTGTTTGTTACGGGCTGGAATAAAATTAATTTGATTTGACAGTTCTCTCAAACGATCTTGAATATGGGTTTGTCGGACATACCATTCTTTCAATAAAATAATTTCGATTGGGTTTTTTCCTCTCTCCGATACTGGAATTTCCTGATCTCTTTCAACAATATTCTCTATTCTGTCAGCTTCTTCTAACAATTCAAGTGCTTTTTTCCTTGCATCTACAACAGACATTCCGGCTAAAGGGCCGCCAACTTCTGTAATATTTCCATCTAAATCAATTGCTTGGAATGGTGTAAGTCCTAATTCTCTGAATACAGAAACATCATTCTGGTCTCCAAAAGAACAGACCATTAATACTCCTGAACCAAACTCCATGTTTACGCTTGGATGTGCCCGAATTTCGACTGTTTTTGAACGGCCAGAAGTCCCGATTGGTAATACTAAATTTTTCCCTACCAGATTCTGATAGCGCTTATCATCAGGATGTACAATTACTATTCCGCAAGCACAGATTAATTCTGGCCTAGTTGTTGAAATTATAACGAAAGGATGATCTCCTCCTTCAACCGACCATCTTACATCAATCAATTTGGTTTTTCTGGATAATCTTTCAACTTCGGCTTCAGCAATTGTTGTTCCCTCTACAGGGTCATACAAATTCGGCCTCAGTTCTTCTACAATATCTCCTCTTTTGAACAAATCAATGAAAATTGATTGGGTGACTGCTCTATAATCTGGGGCATCGGTCAAATATTCATTATCATAAGCGCAAGAAAGACCAACTCTTTTAGCAATATTACGCATCTCTTGCGTATATTTTTCTATTTCATTTCTACAAATGTCTAAGAATTCAGCCCTATCGTAAGTTTTCATCTTACGGCCAGTTTTCTTTTCAACTGTAAATTCAATATTTATGCCGTTTCGATCTACACCCCATGGAAAATAAACTTCCTTGCCAAGTAATCTTTGGCTTCGGGCAAGGACATCAATCATACTGTACTGTGCAACGGCACCAATGTGCCACGTTCCTGAGGGGTAAGGTGGCGGTGTGTCTACTACAAAAATTTCCTTTTTGGACTTTGAATCAAAAGTATACCTCTGGCCTTCTGCAAAGTGTTCTTCCTGGATTTTCTTCTCTAAGTCTACCGTCCAGCGTTTCTCCTTTATCTTCGGTTCGGCCATGGTTGTTGCTATTTACAGGCCTAATCTGGGTTTTCTTAAGGTTTCTGCGAAGTTTATTTTACTTGGGGGCTATATTGTAGATAACTAATGGAATATGCCAAAGATGTTGTAATTGTTGGCGGCGTTCGAACCGCCCATGGGAAATTCAAAGGTGCATTATTCAATACTTCAGCTGTAGATTTAGGGGCCATGGTAATCAAAGCCACTCTAGAACAAACTAAAATTGACCCTGGAATGATTGATGAAGTCATAATGGGTAATGTTCTTTCGGCGGGAATTGGTCAACATCCAGCTAGACAGGCTGCTATCAAAGGAGGAATTCCTAATGAAGTTCCGGCACTTACCATCAACAAAATGTGTGGCTCAAGTATGAAAGCCATTATGTTGGCTGGAAATTCAATTCGAGCTGGAGAATCAAACATTGTAATGGTTGGAGGAATGGAATCGATGTCGCAAGCGCCATTTACAGTCCCGAGAGACAAAGATGGCAAAATAAGCATGGCTGAGCCAATAGACAGTATGTTGAATGATGGTCTGATTGATCCTTTCAATGGAATGATTATGGCACAAACGGGAAATCGGATTGCAGAACAATTTGGAATTACAAGAGAGGAAGCTGACTTGTTTGCGATTGAATCGCATATTAGGGCCCATCATGCTCACAAGAAAGGCGCTTTTGATGCCTATCATATTCCGGTTGAATATGAAGAAGGCACCCTAAAGACCGATGAAGGTATAAGATCAGATTCAACTTTAGAAAGTTTAGGGAAATTAAAACCTGTATTTGATGAAAATGGAATTGTTACGGCAGGTAATGCAAGCCAAATATCTGATGGAGCTGCAGCATGTTTAGTTATGTCAAGACAAAAGGCTGAAGAGTTAGGGTTGGAAATATTAGCAACTGTAACCAATTATTGTTCCGTAGGAGTTGCTCCGGAAGATGTAATGTCAGCACCAATTCCAACCGTCCAAAAGTTATGGAAAATACAAGGTAGAAGTGGAGAAAAAGATTATGATCTTTACGAACATAATGAAGCTTTTGCATCAGCTTGTCTAGGAGTCATGCAAAGTTTAGGATTGAAACATGAAAAATTAAATGTTCATGGAGGTGCTGTCGCAATGGGCCACCCTCTCGGAGCTTCAGGTTGTAGGATTGTTTTGACCTTAATTCACGCACTTCGAGCCAGAAGAGGTAAGCGAGGATTTGCAACGGCTTGTTTAGGTGGTGGAATGGCCACGGCAATCGAAGTTGAAACATGAATGCTGACCTAAGTGGTAAAGTTGTTTTAGTTACAGGAGGAGCTGGCGGAATAGGTAGTGTAATTTCCAAATCATTTGCTGAACAAAATGCAAAGGTCATTGTTCACTACCATAACTCAAAAAATAATGCCATTAAAATCGCAAAAGATATTGGAGGAACGGCGATAGGTGCTGACCTAACTGACTCGGAAAATGCTACTTCTCTCTTCAACCAAATCCTGGAAAAGGAAGGTAAAATCGATATTTGTGTCGCAAATGCGGGAAATTATCCTCAGGAAAGTATACCTCTATGGGATATTGATGATAGTCGATGGAGCAATACGGTTGCAACTAATTTATCATTGACTTTTAACACTGCTCGAGAATTTCTAAAGCATGCGTCTAAAACAAAGAAAGGTTCTCTGGTTCTTGTTGGATCGACTGCAGGCATTTATGGTGAAGCTGGACATTCAGATTACGCGGCCGCCAAAGGGGCTATTACTTCTGGATTCTTGAGAACTCTAAAGAACGAAGCTGCGCAAATTGGAGATGGCGTTAGAGTAAATGCTGTTGCTCCAGGTTGGACTGTGACACAAAAAAAGATAGAAGAAGGATTAGACCAAAAACATGTCGATAAAGTGGTCTCAACAATGGCTTTGAAGAAACTGGCAACGCCCGAAGATGTTGCTAACTCTATAGTTATACTGGCATCTGATTCCATTTCAGGGCATATTACGGGTCAAATAATAGAAATCGCAGGGGGGATGGAAGGACGTCTGATAACTGGGATAAAATAGGTTTCAAGAATCTTTTAATTGGAAGTATTGTTTTTTCATTAGTTTTATCTTGGATTATAGCCTTTGTCTACAACATTAACTTCAATCTGGTGATTTTTGTGGCTGTTCAAATGGTTGTTATCGTCGCAGTGACTATGATTTGGCCTGCACTTAATTCAAGATAAGTTCATGAAATATGCATAAATAGGAATGATTTAATTTTAATTATTGTGGAAGAAACGGTAAAGAAAGTCAGACGCCATGATATCGACTGGCTTAGAGTATTTTTATTTGGATTATTAATTCCATTTCATGTAGCTATTGGAGTTTACTGGAATCTTTACGGAGATGAGGTTAACCCCAATTTAGATGGACTTGATGGTGAAGAAAGATGGGAAATTGCTGAAGATGGCAATGATTACACTACTGACTCTGTAGATTTTCCAAGTATGCTGCTGCACTGGATACATCAATGGAGACTTGCTGGATTATTTATGATTTCAGGGATGGGGACGGCATTTGCATTCCGTAATAGGACGTGGAAAGTATTCCTCAAGGAAAGAGTCAAACGACTGCTTGTCCCGATGTTCTTTGGAGCGTGGACGATGGGTTTTGTCGGTTCAATTCTTACCGAAGATAAAGACATGAGTTTTACAAACCTCATAGATGAGTTTCTACTCGGTGTAATGTGGAGATCTCTAATTTTCTGGGTGCCTATTGTTGGCAAATTATGGGCCCTTGGTCATCTTTGGTTTCTATGGAATCTATTCCAGTATTCCTTCTTTTTGATTCCGATATTTAGTGTTGTAAGAAATAATCCTGAAGGTCTGATGGCAAGATTCTTTCGTGCATTCTTTACTCTGCCTGGAGGAATCGGCGTGTTTCTACTATTACCACTGGTTCTGGTTCTAATGGAAATTTTGTTCAAACCTTGGTTTCCCGGATTCATTGGAGTCGGATACGAGTGGTTCTGGTTCTTTATCTTCTTTGCATTTGGTTATATTTGTATAATTGCCAAAGATGAATATTATGAATTTATTGAAACACGTAGAATTGCAATTACGGTCCTGACACTGCTGTGGACTATTGCCTTCGTCTGGATTCGATTAGAGCAAGATAGGACTGGTATACCATACGTTGATGGTGGATGGTTGGAAAAAGGGTTTATTCATAACAAAAAGACACTGATTGCGTGCGTAATTCACAGTTTTCATGCCTGGTTCTGGTGTCTAACTATTTTCTCTTGGGGGGCACACTTACTAAACAAACCCAGCAAGAATCTGACTTATCTCAATCAGGGAGTTTACCCCTTCTACATCGTCCATATGCCACTTACTTTTGCTGGCCTTATAATCGCTGGTGAATTAGGTCTTAAGAACATCCCTGCAGTTATTCTAGCCACTATATTTGTAGGAGGAACCTGTTGGATCTTCTTTGAAAGTGTAAAGCGCACTAAAGTTACACGCTTTCTATTTGGCATAAAGGAGATTCCAATAAAGATAAAAAATACTCCTGAAAGTTTGCCTGTTCTCGACGAAAGTTAACGCCAGTCCTTATATAGAGTCCGTTTCTGCGAGCGACCCTACATTCACGCAACCAGACGTTTAGGGCAATTATCCCTATACCTCTTGAGACACTTGTTCTCGACGAGAAACGGCGTCACGGTACGATGTGTAACCTGTAGGAAACTACGCCTGGTTTCGATTCCGTTAGCAACGGTTAGCGATATCTGGAGAGACAACAGAATGCCAAAACACAACAAACCAAACCGCGGATCTATGGCTTTCAGCCCTCGCAAGAGAGCACGTTCTGAAACGCCACATATCTCTAGTTGGGCTGCTGTCAAAGGTGATGACCCTAAAGTTCTTGGATTTGCAGGATATAAAGTTGGAATGAGTCATATTATGGCTGTAGATTATAGAAAGACATCAACTACTACTGGTCAGGAAGTTCGTATGCCTGTTACTGTGGTTGAAATGCCTCCAATGAAAGTTGTTGGGGCTCGAGGTTACATTCAAGACACTTATGGTTTGAGAACACTTACCGAAGCTTGGGATAGTAAACTAGATTCTGAATTAGAACGTAAATTACCTTTACCTAAGGAACAAGATAGTAAAGCTGCTTGGAAGGCTATGAAAGATAATGATCTTGAAGAAATTCGATTATTAGTTCAAACCCAACCTAAAATGGTAACTGGAATACCAAAAAAGAGACCTGAAGTTATGGAAATGGCAGTAGGTGGCGGTTCTATTGAAGCTCAAATAGATTATGCCAAAAGCATGCTTGGTAAAGAATTCACGGTTACTGACTTCACTGAAGATGGTGAAATGTTAGATGCTGTGGCTGTTACAACGGGTTATGGATTCCAAGGACATGTCAAGCGTTGGGGTGTCAAGTTACTTACACACAAAAACTCAAAACACCGCAGAATGATTGGGAATTTGGGTCCTTTCAGCCCAGGTTATGTCGTATCCACTGTACCACAAGCTGGTCAAACTGGATACCATCAAAGAACTGAATATAACAAAAGATTACTAAAAATTGGAGACAATCCTGATGAAATTAATCCAAAAGGTGGTTTCCTAAATTATGGACTGGTTCGTGGAACTTATGCTCTATTGCATGGTTCTTTACCAGGGCCAACCAAACGTCTGATTAGATTTAGAAAAGCTGTCAGATTCCACGGGACAAGAGCTAACTCTGTTGTTAAACCCGAAATAACTATGGTTTCACAAGAAAGCCAGCAGGGTGTGTAGAATGAAAGTTCCAATTTACTCCGTTAAAGGTAAAGCTTCGAAAAGCTCGGCAACCTTACCTGCGGCTTTTGAAGAACCTATAAGATTAGATTTGATACGTAGAGCAGTAAGAGCTGCAAGAGCTAACCGCAGACAAGCCTACGGTGCATCCAAAGGTGCAGGTTTCCGTCATTCTGTATCATGGCCTGGTAAAGGTCGTGGTATGGCTCGTACGCCACGTAAGAATGGTGGAAGTGGCCGTGGTGCTGAGGCTCCAAACACTGTTGGTGGAAGGAGAGCTCATCCACCTAAAGCAGAAAAAGAATGGGACTTGAAAATAAATTCCAAAGAAAAGAAAAAGGCATTCCGTTCAGCTTTGGCTGCTACTTCACAAGAATCATATGTAAGTGCACGAGGGCATGAATTACCTGAGAAAGTTACCTTACCATACGTAGTTGAAGATAAAATTGAGAATATTGCTTCGGAACATGAAGGTGAATCGCTAACAAAGCGTGCTATGGCTATGCTTGATGGATTGGGCCTTGGTGAAGATGTTGACCGATCAACTGATGGTAAAGGAATTCGGGCTGGTAAAGGTAAGAGACGTGGGAGAAAATACCGAACTCCTAAATCTGTCTTGATTGTACTATCGGAAAACAACGGATCTGAAAGAGCATTCCGTAACCTCTCTGGTGTAGATGTAACAACCGCTAAAGAGCTCAATACCGAATTATTAGCACCGGGTGGCGATCCTGGAAGATTAGTTGTGTTCAGTAAAGCTGCAGTTTCGGCTTTGGGAGATAGACTATGAGTGAACACAAAGTAATTCTCAGCCCAAGATCCAAAGAAAGAGCATTGTATATGCTTGAACAAAATAAATTAGAATTCTATGTTGCTCGAACTGCTTCAAAGCTCGACATAAAAGGAGCTGTTAAGGCGCTCTTCCAAGTCGAAGTGAGCAAAGTTAATACAAGAATTACCAAGGAAGGTAAACTAGCAATCGTAAAACTCTCTGAAGGGCACTCTGCCGAAGATTTGAGTAATCGATTAGGAATATTGTGATAATATGGGAAAGAGAATCATACCTAGGAGACGCGGTCGTGGACACAAATACAGGGCTCCCGACAATCGTTTCAAGGGTGAAGCAAGACATCCCCGTGCTAAATCTTCGAGTGGTAAAGTGGTAGAACTTATGCATGATCCTGGTAGGACTGCACCCTTAGCTAAAGTCAAAGATCAAGATGGAACATACACTATGATTGCCCATGATGGAATGCACCTTGGACAAGAAGTTAGTGCAGGTCATGGAGCTGAAATCGATACAGGAAACACAGCGTACATTGGTTCGGTACCTGAAGGAACAAAGATTTACAATGTGGAAATGAAACCTGGAGATGGTGGCAAATTAGCTAGAGCGGCTGGAGAAGCTGCAACTATTATCTCTCATGGAAAGTTGACAACCGTTAGATTACCTTCAAAGGCTCAGAAGACACTAGATAACATGTGTCGGGCTACAGTTGGTTCTGTAGCTGGATCTGGAAGAGGAGAAAAACCAATAGCAAAAGCGGGTAAGAATTTCTATCGCACCCGATCTAGACCAAAAGTTTGGCCTAAAGTTAGAGGAGTAGCGATGAATGCCGTTGATCACCCCCACGGTAGTGGAAGAAAACAAACTGTCGGAGTTCAATCCACAGTATCAAGAAATGCACCGCCTGGCCGTAAAGTTGGTAATATCGCGGCTAAACGAACTGGAGGTAAGCGCTAATGGCTCGTAGAACAAAAGGACTTGCAACGCCTAAGGCTGCAAGAAGGAGAGAGAGAAAGAGAAAGGCAGGTATTCAAGTACGCAGTAAGAAAGAGTACACCTACCGCGGAATGACTATTGACAAACTTCAAGAATTAAGTTTTGAAGATTTCATAAAGATTGTACCTTCAAGACAAAGAAGGTCTTTCAAACGTGGCTTGAGTAAAGAACAAGCTAAGTTGATTAACGATTCTAACAGTAAACCGGACAAAGTAATGCGAACTCATCGCCGTGAAATGATTATTATTCCTCAATTTGTGGGAAGAACTTTTTCAGTTCATAACGGAAGAGCATTCGTAAACTTAGAAATTATGCCCGAAATGATTGGACTTTACTTTGGGGAATTAGCCCCCACAAGAACGTCCCCTACACACACTGGACCTGGAGTTGGCGCTACCAAGTCATCTAAATTTATGCCGCTAAAATGATATTATGAAAGGTTTCTCGTATCCATACAATCCAGAAATTCATGCTGCTGCTCGTGGCACTGGATTAAATGTGTCGCCTAAAGCTGCAAGAGAAGTATGTAAAGCTCTAAAAGGAATGGAACTTGAAAAAGCTAAAAGTTATCTTGAGAGAGTAATGGATATGGACCAAGCCGTGCCCTTCAAACGTCACGATGGGAAAGTAGGACATCGAAGGGGTAAAGGCATTTCAAGTGGAAGATATCCTGTAAAGACTGCTGCGGCTATTCTAAAAGTAATTGAATCTGCTGGAAACAATGGAGAAGCAATTCATATTGATATTGAAAATTGGAGAATTATACACATTGCAACTTCTCGAGGTCGATCTTTTGAAGCAAGATTTCCAAGAGCTCGTGGACGGGCCACTCCTAAAATGCGCGAAAGTGCAAACGTTGAAGTTGTTTTGGAGGAAATGAAATGACTATTGTAAGAGAAATGATGGATGAACGTGTACGTCGTGTACAAGTTCAGGACTATGTCCAGAAGAGAACCACAAGAGCCGGTTTTGGTGGACTCTCAATTCAAAGAACTCCGTTAGGAACACACGTAAGAATAATTGCAGAAAGACCTGGATTAGTTATTGGTCGAAAAGGTAGTGATATCCAAAGACTTACTGATGATTTGGAAAGAAAATTCGGATATGAGAATTTACAAGTTGAAGCTGGAGAAGTAAACCACTTTGCTTTGAATCCGTTGATAATGGCTGCAAAAGTAGCTAATGCACTAGAACGTGGATGGAACTACAGAAGAGCCGGCAACTCCATGTTACAGCGCATAATGGATGCAGGTGCGAGAGGCTGTCAAATTAGAATTGCTGGTAAATTAACCGGATTAAGACACAGAACCGAAAAATTCCTATCTGGACACATCAAATTTTGTGGTGAAACTGCGTTAGAATTGATGGATGTAGGCATTGCTCAAGCTAAACTGAAACCTGGAACTATCGGAGTTAAAGTTTCAATCATGAAGCCTAATGCAAAATTACCTGATGAAATTGATGTAGTTAAACCTGAATTACCTACTACTGAAGCACCCGAAGAGGAAACTAAAGAAGAAGAAAGTGCCGAAGAAGCAAAAGAAAAGCCTGAAGAAAAAGAGGAAAAGAAAACAGAGAAAAAGGCCAAAAAAGATTCTAAAGATAAAAAAAAGGAAGGTGAAAAGAAATGAGTCTAAAGAAACCTTCTGAAATTAGAGAAATGCAACCTGAAGAGAGAGATTCAAGGCTCAGAGAACTTCGTTCCGAGCTTATGAATGAGAGAGGTGTAGCTTCTATGGGAGGGCAGCCTACTTCTCCTGGAAGAATGCGTGCTCTCAAAAAACAAGTAGCAAGATTAACAACGATTATGCGCGAAATTGAATTGGAGGCTGAAAACAATGGTTGATATTGATCCTTTGACTGGCCTTCCTAAAGAGTTACTAGCAATGGAGGAAATTGTTAGAGAGCAACAATCGATTAAAGTACATATCGAAAAACGTCGATATGGAAAATTAGTTACTGTAATAGATGGAATTGGAAAAGGTGTTGATATTAGTGATCTTGCGAAACAATTGAAAATGAAATGTGCAACTGGCGGTACTTCAAAGGGCGGACAAATCGAACTTCAAGGTGACCACACCAAAAAAGTCAATGAAGTTTTATCAGACATGGGATTCCCAGTGGAGATTCAATAATGGACGGTCGAGCAGAATTTATTGGGGAGAACGTTCAAATTTCTTATCACAGTGATCCCAGCTTATGTGGAGTATCTGGAATGATTGTTGATGAAACACGTGAAACGATAGTTATTGAATCGGAAGGTGTTAGAAAGGTTATTAGCAAGAGGCCTGCAAAATTTATGTTTGAAGATGGTGAGGTTTTAGGTTCTAAAATCGCATACAGACCACAAGACCGAATAAAGAAGGTGAAAGCATGAGCAAAGATAGTCCACGCGATATTGGGATAGATGTTGATAAGCCAGCAAATCCATGGGATGGTGATCCAAATGACCCCTTCTTTGGAAGTCTATCTGTCAGAGGACAAATTTTACGTGGGAAAGTTTTGAAAGCAAAGGCACAGAAAACCGTTGTTGTTCAAATCGATAAAATGAAATACGATACTAAGTACGAGCGTTATGCACGTAGTTCATCCAAAATAAATGCTCATAGCCCAGCAAGTGTTGGTGCAGAAGAAGGCGATCTTGTAACTCTTATGGAATGTAGGCCGTTGTCAAAAACCAAATCATTTGTTGTTATTGAAAGGAGGGATGCATGAGGGGGATTGCAGGACGTCAAATGAGAGGTCTACCTCAAGGTGCTAGACTTGACTGTGTAGATAATAGTGGTGCAAAAACAGTCGAAATTGTTACTGTTCTAAATTACAAAGGTGTTCACCGCAGATCACCTGCTGCTGGAGTTGGAGATATGGTAGTTGCTTCAGTCAAAAAAGGGAAACCTGAAATGCGCCGGCAATTAGTCCGCGCAGTTATCGTAAGATGTAGAAGACCTTACCGTAGGGCAGATGGAACCATGGTCCAATTCGAGGATAATGCTGCTGTCTTAACTAATGAACTAGGCGAAACCAAAGGATCTGGAATCAAAGGTCCTGTATCAAGAGAGGCTGCAGAAAGATGGCCACGTATAGCTGCTGCCGCCACAATAATAGTATGATAATAATATGAGTTCAATACAACCACGAAAACAGAGACTCGCCCGATATACGGCACCTTATCACCGTAGGCATCGTGAAATGTCTGCGCCAATAGACCGTGGTCTTCGTGAAAGACAGTTGTCTCGAGGATTTATGTATCCAAGAGCTATGCCTGTAAGAAAAGGAGACCGTGTTATGATTGTTAGAGGTGAAGGGAAATCTAAATCTGCAACAAGGATAGCTAAAATCGATCGAAAAGGTCGGAAAGTATATGTTGAAGGATTTACTTATTTCAAATCTGATGGAACTGAACTTCAAAGACCAATTGATGCTTCTAATTTGGTTATAATTAATCCTGATTGGTCAGATATCCGTAGAAGAAATTTATTGACTAGAGTTAATGAATCTGTAGAGTGGACTGATGAAGTTATTTCTGATTTCGAAGCTGCAGAAGATGAATATGAGGCTGAAACTGTAGGCCCTATTGAGGAAGAAACCGAAACTACAGATGTTGATTATGATAGTATGACTGTACCTAATCTCAAAGCCGCACTGAAAGAGCAGGGCTTACCTGTTAGCGGTAAGAAAACAGAACTTATTGAAAGGCTTAAAGAAAATTCAAAAGATGAATATAAGGCTGAAACTGTAAACCCTATTGAGGAAGAAAAGGCCGATGAAGAGACTTCTGAAGAAGAAACCGAATCTAAAGAAACTAAAACTACAGATGTTGATTATGATAGTATGACTGTACCTAATCTCAAAGCCGCACTGAAAGAGCAGGGCTTACCTGTTAGCGGTAAGAAAACAGAACTTATTGAAAGACTTAAGGGAGATTCAAAATGAGCAGTAGCCATCTAAAGAGGCTTGTCGCCCCCCGTTCTTGGAATATTGCCAGAAAAAAGAACGTTTGGACTACGAGGCCTATGCCAGGTAAGCATTCATTGGAAGGTGCAATTCCTATATCTACAATTTTAAGAGATTACTTGAACGTTTGTGACACAAAACGTGAAGCTAAGATTATTCTAAATGATGGGGCTGTTTTGGTAGATCAGAGAGTCGTTCGAGAGCCAAAAACCGCAGTGGGATTAATGGATGTCATTTCTTTGCCTAAAATGAAGATAAACCTTAGAACTGTATTGGACAATCATGGTAGAATTCAATTCGTAGATGTAAAATCTACTGAGGCTAAATGGAAACTAGTTCGTGTTGAAAACAAAGTTGTTGTTAAGGGTGGAAAAACTCAACTGAACTTACACGATGGAACAAACCTTATTTCAGATAAAAAAGTCAAAACCGGAGATGTATTGCAACTTTCTTTACCTAATATGAAAATAAAGAAAATATTAGAGTTTAAAGAAGGGGCTCAAACCCTTATTACTGGTGGATCGCACGTTGGCTTGATTGCTAAAATTAAAGAAATAGAAATTACCCGTAGCACTAAACCAAATTTGGTTATGTATGATGATTTTCAGACTATTAAACCATATTCTTTTGTCATCGGAGAAAAGAAAGCAATGATTACTCTTCCGGAGGTTAAAGTATGAACCCCATGAGAGAATTAAAAATTGCTAAAGTTGTCCTAAATATTGGTGTTGGAGAAGCTGGAGAAAGATTAGCAAAAGCTGAGAGTGTGTTAGAGAAACTAAGTGGTTGTAAACCTACTCGAACTATATCAAAAACAACCAACCGAGATCTTGGAATTCGGCTTGGTATGCCTATTGGATGTAAAGTCACTTTGAGAGGAGCTGCTGCTGAAAAAATTATCAAAGATTCGTTATGGGTTCGTGAGAATAAATTACCAAACTACTGTTTTTCAAAAACGGGAGGTTTGAGCTTTGGAATACCTGACTACACAGGTTACGAGAATGAAAGTTATAATCCCGATATTGGGATTTTTGGACTTGATGTCGCAATTGCGTTTGAAAGACCTGGTTTCAGAGTATCACGAAGAAAAATTAAGAGTAAAAAAGTTGGCAAAAACCACAGAATTAATGCGGAAGAATGCCAAAAATTCATGCAGGATAAATTCGCCTTGGAGGTATTCAAAGTATGAAAATTGATGACGTGAAAATCAAGGAACGTGAAGTCTATCGTGGACGCATTAAAGGATGTGTCTTGTGTGATAGAAAGCGTGGACTTGTGCGACGTTATGGGCTGAACTTGTGTAGACAATGTTTCAGAGATAAAGCTCCAGAGCTAGGATTCAAAAAATACGATTGAGGTAATAAATATGAGACACGATTCACTATCAGATGCACTTGTTCTTATCAAAAACGCCGACCATGTTGGAAAAGATACGGCAGTAGTGCCTGCTTCACGCTTAATCGGAAATGTTCTGAAATTATTAACTGAAAAAGGCTACTTGAACAATTATGAATTCAAAGAAAATGGACAAGGTGGCGAATTCGATATTTCACTAAACGGACGAATCAATGGTTGTGGAGCAATCAAACCTCGATTCTCTGTAAAATTGAAAGATATGGAACGTCATGAAGCAAGGTATTTACCTGCTAAAGATTTCGGACTTTTAATTCTTACAACACCTTATGGTATAATGAACAATGATCAAGCCAAAGAGGCGTCAACTGGAGGAAAGCTGTTAGCTTACGTTTACTAATGTTAATCGAAAAATTGACTCATACTATAGCCCTACCTGAAGGTGTTTCTGTAGACAGTAGTAATCCTGATGTAAAAGTGGCTGGACCTAGAGGTGAATTGTCAAGACATTTCGAACATCCTTCCATTAAATTCAAACAGGAAGAAAATCAACTCCAGATTATTGGAAACAAATTGAGAAAAAAAGAAAAGGCCTTGATTGGAACTTGGAAGGCTCACTTATCTAATATGGTACAAGGCGTAAACCAAGGTTTCCTTTATGAAATGAAAGTTGTCTTTGCACATTTCCCCATGAAAGTCAGTGTGAAAGGTAATACCGTGTCTATTGCTAATTTCTTAGGTGAAAAAGCAACACGAACTGCTGCAATCGCTGGTGATGTGAAAGTGAATGTGAAAGGTGATATTGTAACTATTGAAGGAAATGATAAAGAATGTGTTGGACAAACTGCAGGTAATTTGGAAAAAGCTACGACGGTCAAAGGCCGCGATACGCGTGTTTTCCAAGATGGAGTCTATGTTATTTCTAAAGGGGTTGCACAATGAGTGATGAAGAATACAAACCTAGACAAAAACCTGTCTTAGATGATGATACTAAGAATTCTCTTTCAAAACGAAATAGAATGTCTAATAAACGCCCTAAATTTAAGAGACAGAATTGGTTCCGTTACAAGCGCCTAGGCGAAAAATGGAGGCGCCCAAGAGGTATACACTCAAAAATGCGAAGGCATTTCAAATATCGTATTCCAGTTGTACAATCTGGCTTTAGAGGGCCTGCCAATGTAAGAGGATTACACCCTTCTGGATTTGAAGAAGTTAGAATTAATACACCAAAAGAAGTGGAAAATGTTGATCCGAAGACTCAGGCAATTAGGATAGCTAGAACTGTTGGCGACAAAAAAAGAGAAATTATTGTCAAAAAAGCTGACGAAATTGGAATTCGTATTTTCAATAGGAGGGATTTATGAATCTTTCATATCAAAAGCGTGTAGCTTCAGACCTTCTAAAATGTGGCGTACACCGTGTATGGGTTGACGATAGACCTGAAGTCCAAGAAAAAATTTCAGAAGCTGTAACTAAAGACGATGTTCGATTATTAATCGTTCAACGATTTATTCGTAAACACCAAAAAAAAGGTATCTCAAGAGGAAGAGCTAAGGACATGGCAATACAACGATCTAAGGGAAGACGTCGTGGACAAGGTTCCCGAAAAGGACATGGTGGCGCTCGAACTCCAAAGAAAGAGGCTTGGATGACACGTGTGCGTGCGCTGCGGAAAGAATTGACCTCTTTGAGATCTGATGGTACTATCGATCCTAGTCAATATCGTAAATATTACCGCCGCGTAAATGGTGGTGTTTACAATTCACGGAACCATTTAAGATATAATATGGAAATTGACGGAATTAAATTAGGAGGTGCTGAATAATGCCAAAAGGTATGCAATTCGCAAGAAGAAGAAAAGGAATCACTAATTATCGCAAAAGATTAGCTTTGTTAAAGTCAGGTATTCCTCGAGCGGTCGTTAGATTTAGTAACGCAAAAGTCTCTATTCAAATAATAGAGTTTGCAAATGAGGGTGATAAGGTTCTAGCAGCTGCTAACTCAAATGATGTTACTGGAATGGGATGGAAAGGATCCAAGACTAATGTTCCTGTATCTTATCTTTCTGGAATGCTGGCAGCTAAAAGAGCTCTAAAAGCTGGCGTATCTTCTGCTGTATTAGATATTGGGCGCGTTACGCCCACATCAGGCGGCAGAGCTTTTGCAACATTGAAAGGTTTGGTAGATGGTGGTTTAGAGGTACCTCATTCTAACGATTTATATCCTGATGACAGCCGAATAAACGGAGCTCATATCTCTGACAAAATGTCGAAAGACTTCGAGAAAGTAATGAAGAAAATTGAAGGTGTAAAGAAATGAGTGAAGGTAAAGCTAAGGAAGATAATAAAAGCGGGGGAAAACCGCGTTATCAAGGAAAAGGTAAGGGTGGAAGGCCACAACGTGGACCTCCATTGTCTCCAGCTCAACAACGTCGTCGCGCTAATGAAGAAAGAATTACAAAGTGGATACCTAAAACCGAATTAGGAAAAAAGGTAGTCGCTGGTGAAATAACAACTGTTGAAGAAGCATTAGCTACAGGACTTCCATTACGTGAACCTCCAATCATTGATTTATTAATTCCCGACTTATTTGAAGAAGTTATAGACATTCATATGGTTCAGAGAATGTCCGATTCTGGAAGAAGAGTTCGCTTTGCTGTTACTACTATCGTAGGAAATGGTAACGGAGTTGTAGGATTGGGGCGAGTTTCAGGTAAATTAGTACGGCCTACTATTACAAAAGCTCTAGATCGAGCTAAAATGAATATTATAGAAATTCGTAGAGGAAGTGGATCTTGGGAATGTTCTACTGCAGTTCCTAATTCCTTACCTTTCGAAGTTTCAGGAAGAACTGGTTCAACCCGTATTACAATCAAACCAGCCCCTCCTGGGGTAGGATTAGTTACAAATCAAGTTGGACAAATTATGTTGAAATTAGCTGGTGTAAAAGATGCATGGTCGTTTACAAAAGGTCAAACTCAAACCATCTATAATTTTGCAAGTGCTATGTTTAAAGCACTTGAGAAAACATCAACAACGAAATTGTTACCAGGTCAAGAAGAACACCATAATATGGTCAGAGGAGTGAAACAAGAATGAGCTGGGCTGTCGTAAAGGTCAGAGGTTCAATTAACGTTAAACCTAAAATTAAGGAGACCATGAAATTGATGCGATTGAATCGTGTTAATCATTGTGTTATTGTTCCTGAAAACGAAACTTATGAAGGTATGTTGAAAATTATCAAGGATTATGTGACTTGGGGGGAAGTTGACGTTGAAACTACAGAACTAATGCTTGAAAGTTCTGGTAAAACCAGTGGTAATGCAATATTTACTAAAAAAGAATTGAAAGACTCATCCTTCAAAACTATGAAAGCTTTAGCAAAAAATCTTTCTGAAGGGAAAGTTGTAATGAGAGATGTACCTAAACTAAAACCAATTTTCAGACTTCATCCGCCACGTAAAGGCTATGAAGGAGTAAAACGCAGTTTCAAAGAAGGTGGTGCTCTTGGTTATCGTGGAGAAAAGATTAATAAATTAATTAGGAGAATGCAATATGCCCAAGCGTAAGGCACTGAAGCCCAGTCGCACACGTGGAAGAGGACACAAGAAAGGCAGAGGAGCTGGACTTAGAGGTGGGCGTGGTAATGCGGGATGTCACAAAACAAAACGCATAATGTACGAGCGAGTAGGGCGTGTTTGGGGAGCTCATGGCTTCAAAAGACCTCAAAGTGTAGTAAGTGCAAATAACTCTATTAATTTGAAAACTATAGAAGAAAATTGTAATTCTTGGATTGCAGATGGTGTTGCCACTAAAAAAGGAAAGACTATATCTGTTGATTTGATTGAAATGGGTTACGATAAACTACTTGGTAGCGGTTCTACCAAGCAAACATATAAACTTACGATAAGTTCTGCCTCTGCAAAGGCCGTAGAGAAAATTGAGGCGGCTGGTGGAGAGATCATAAATGGCTGAAACCGATATTCCTAGAAACCCAAGACAAGCAATCGGTCCTTGTTTGTTTATGATTATTCTTTATGCTCTTTGGTATAATTGGAAAGATCCTGAAATTGAAGCAGCCTCCTTGATGGGGATTGGATTTGTAATTATTACTTGGTTAGTCTATATGGGATCTTCATATTCTGGTGAAGGTTCAAAATTACACGGTCTGAAACCAATTATCGGGCGAATGCCGACTATAAAAAAGCCAGATGGTCACGTTCACTTCCGTACCAAGATGACTTGGACATTGACTATTTTAATCGTTTATTTCGCAATGACGAATGTAGCTATCTACGGTTTAGGTGGAGAAACTATTGATCTTTTCAGTCAGTATAGAGCAATTTTAGCAGGTGCTAGCGGAAGTTTGATGCATTTAGGAATTGGTCCAATCGTTACTGGAAGCATTATCATGCAGCTGTTTACAGGTGCAAAAATAATTAATTTGGATTTACAAAATCCCAAAGACAAAGAAATTTATCAAGGAACTCAGAAAGTTCTAGTTATCGTAATGATTATAGTAGAATCTGTACCTCAAGTCTTTGGTTTCCTCGAACCTAGTCCAGGCATCGTTAGCGATGTTGGCCTTACATGGGCTAGAATGACCATAATAACTCAATTAGCAATTGGATCATACTTAGTTTTCCTAATGGATGAAAGTGTTTCTAAATGGGGAATTGGATCTGGTATCTCTTTGTTTATTGCAGCAGGAGTTTCACAAGCGATATTCACTGGAACTCTAAATTGGGAACCTGCGCCAGGTAGTGGTACTGAGGTTCCATCCGGTACTCTTCCAATGATTCTATGGCACATTAAGAACTCCTCAACTTATGATTTGGGTGAAGGCGGAGCGTATGAGGCTATGTTATTGGCACCACCAAATCCAATTGTTGCCTTGCTTGGAACTCTTGTTGTTTTCTTTATTGTCGTTTATGTAGAATCATCAAGAATTGAATTACCTTTAGCGCATGGAAAAGTAAGAGGAGCTAGAGGAAGATATCCAATTAGATTGATTTATGCTAGTAACATTCCGGTTATTTTAATGGCTGCACTATTAGCTAATGTCAATATGTTCGCCCTTCTCTTCTGGTCGCATCCAGGTATGAAAACATGGCCCATAGTAGGGCATAATTGGCGTCTTGGTGCGTTTGATACGACTGATGGTAGTAATCCCGTACCAACTATGGGGTTGGCTTACTATGTTAATCGTTTAGCTGGTTTACAGGATTGGTTCCTTCCTTTAGTGAGCCCCGAAAAATATGGCCAGTATATGGGTGATCATGAACCGTGGCAACTTTTGCTTCACATTCTAATTTACATGGGTATCATGGTTATTGGTTCAATTATTTTTGCAAAGTTTTGGATTGAAACGACCAATATGGGTCCAGAATCCGTTGCGAAACAGATCCAAGGATCTGGAATGCAAATTCCTGGTTTCCGTAGAGATCCGCGAATTGTTGAAAAAGTTCTAGAAAGATATATTCCTACAGTCACTGTTTTCAGTGGAGCAATGGTGGGATTCTTAGCTGCAGGTGCAGACATGATTGGAACTGTAGGACAGTCTTCTGGTACAGGGGTGCTACTTACGGTCGGAATTATGATTAGAATGTATGAACAAATAGGAAAAGAACAGATGATGGAAATGCATCCTGTTCTCAGAAGTTTCTTTGGCGAGGAGTAATGCCTATTTTCGGTAAATCCAAAATTGGTAACTCTTGTTTTATTGATCCTAGTGCCTTGATTGGGTATCCCCATAAAGATGAATTAGATTTTCTAGAAAATAATCAAGAAGATATCGAAGGTTGTGAAGTGGGTGACGGGTCTCTAATCCGCCCTGGTGCAATATATTCTACAGCTAAAGTTGGAAAAAATACACGAACAGGACATAATTTTCTAATTCGAGAAAAAAGTATTGTAGGTAATGGTTGTTTGATTGGAACTAATGTTGTCATTGACAATAATTGTGTGATTGGTGATAATTGCAGCTTCCAAACTGGTGCTTACATACCTACAGGGAGCAAAATAGGCAATCGTGTTTTCTTGGGGCCTAATGCTTCTCTTACAAATGATAAGACACCTCTTAGAACAGATTACAACTTAGAAGCAATTACACTTGAAGATGATGTTACTGTTGGATCAAACGCAACTATTATGCCTGGCATAACTGTTGGCGAGGGTGCATTTATTGCTGGAGGTGCTGTTGTAACTAAAGATGTTCCAGCATGGCATTTAGCTAAAGGATGTCCTGCAACTTATTCTAAACTACCAGAAAGCCTCAAAAAACCCAATAGACTGGGTTAACAATAATGGGTGTTGTTGTAGTCACAGGAGTTCCTGGTGTAGGAAAGAGTACCGTTATGGGTTCTGCAGAAGAATATGGGTACAAAATAGTGAATTTTGGAACGATTATGTTTGAAGAGGCTCAAAAAGAAGGTGTTGCGGATCGGGATGATATGCGAAAACTAGCGATAGAAGATCAACAGCGCTTACAAAAACAGGCTGGTGAAAAAATATCAGGGATGGGAAATGTTGTCGTCGATACTCACGCTTCAATCCTCACACCATCTGGTTACATGCCTGGTTTACCTGAATGGACTGTTAGGGCCCTTAATCCAGATATTATAGTACTAGTAGAAGCAACTCCTGATGAGATTACTGGAAGAAGAAACAAAGACGCAAGTCGTGCAAGAGATAGTGATGACATTGGATTGCATCAAAGTGTGAATCGTGAATACGCAGCAACGGCTGCAGTAATGACGGGGGCAACCGTCTCTATAGTTGAAAATCATGATAATCAAGTTGAAATTGCTGTTGAACAATTTAGGAAAATACTAAGCAAATGAGCGAGGAAGAACAAGATTCTGAAGAAGAAGTCCAACCACCCGCCATGGGAGGTATGTTGTTGACCATGCTATTCATGATGTACATTATTATGAATCCAGGGATAAGAATCGGAATGGGGAATCTTGCTAAAGATGTCCTAGAACCTAAACTTGGTTTTGACCACCAATACCCTGCATTGACATTTCTTTTTGCTGGGATACTTATGATTTCCGTCACAACTATAATTCGGCACATGCTAATTGATTGGGAAAAAATGGCCGATATTCAAGCTAAAATGGCTGCATACAACAAAGAAATGAGTGAAGCTCGTAAAAGTGGAAATAATGCCCGAATGAACAAATTAATGGCTTTACAACCGCAAGTAATGGTACTACAGAGTGAAATGATGTCAAATCAAATGCGCCCTATGATGTTTACCATGTTAATTGCGATGCCTATTATTTTCTGGCTTTGTTTTGGAGAAGGAAATTTTGTTGAGAGAATGGATCACAAAGTACTATCATTACCTTGGGAACCTAACTACAGCTTGACTGATAGATTGTGGTTTTTACCTCACTCCATCTTGGTGTATTCTGCACTCTCCTTACCATTTGGACAGATTTTAATGAGAGGCTTGAAATTAGTTTCTATTTCTAATAAATCAAAAATTATTGAATCGTACTAAGTTCAGTCGTTCAAAAAAATATTTTTCTTGCTTAATTGTTTCCTTATTCCATTTTGTTTCAAATTTATCCATTCGACTCGATAAAATCATGTATATCGAACCATTTGGTTCAAGATATTCCTTAGCCAAAGACAAAAATTGTATGGTGAATTCTGTACCAGTAGGGCCTCCTTCAACTGCTAATTCCAATTCAGGATCATCATATTCATCCGCAGGAGGCAAATAGGGGGGGTTGCAAACAATTGTTCCAAATTTTCGACCTTGGACAGGGTGGAACATATCTCCTTCAAAAACTTCAACTTCAAGATTGTTATTCTTTGAATTGAATTTAGTGGCTTCGACAGCTTTGGGATTTATGTCAATAGCCGTTACTTGATTTCCTCTCTGAGCAAGATGAATTGATATAATCCCGGAACCGCAACCAATTTCCAATACCGATCCTTTGAACTCTGGAATATATCTAGACATTAACCAAGAATCTTCAGCAGGCTCGTATACTCCATCAAAATTGATTATGTCTATTTTACTCACTATAACCTCAAAGGAAAGGTTATATAACCTCTTATTTAAAGCTATATAACTTATGGGCTGGAAAGACGGGAGAAAACCTGAACAATATCTGTTCACAATCACTGAAGATTTTTCTAAAGATTGGAAAGGCCTAAAAGAAAAAGCTAAGAGAGAAAAACTCAATATTAGTGATGCTTTGAGATCTGCAGTTAGTTCCCGAATAAAAGAAAATCGTCTGAAAAATGCCTTGATTCTTAGCCCCCATACTGATGATGCTGAATTAGGATGTGGTGGAACTATTTCTAAAATGGTCGAAGATGGGTGGCACGTCCATGTTATGTATTTCAGTGCTGTCGGTGATAGATATCCTAATTTGGCAGAAGAAGCGGCGAATTCTGGAAAAATACTTGGAGTTACACATGAAATTCTTGATTTTGAAACTCGATTCTTTCCAAGAGATAGGCAAGCTATCTTGCAAGCGTTGTATGACCATTCTAGAAAAAATCAATACGATATTGTTTTCACACCCACAACTACCGATATTCATCAAGATCATGGGGTTGTAACTTCAGAAGCAAAAAGGGCTTTCCGTAACTGTACTCTATTAGGTTATGAGCTTCCTTGGAATAACCTCTCTGTATCACTTAATTGTTTTATTCCATTGAAAGAAAGACACGTAAAAAAGAAGATTTTAGCGTTAGATTGCTATAACAGTCAAAAACACAATCCCTATTTTAATGAGAAGTTCTTCAGGTCTGTAGTCAAAATGAGAGGTGTGCAATTAGCAAACGAATATGCCGAAGGTTTTGAAACCATCAAAGTGAGGTTGGATCAACTAATATGACAAAAATAGCTATGATCTTAGGGCATGATTTGCTGGAACCGAATGAAGATACTCGTGTTCATCGCGAAGCCATAAGTCTTGTAAAAGCAGGTTATGAAATCACTGTATTTTGTTGGGCCCGTAGAATGGATAAATATGAAACTAAATGGAATATTGAAATAGATGGAATTAAAATTATTCGAATTTTTGAAAATCTAGATGGGGGCTTTATATCGAAAATAAGGGGGTTTCGCAGGGCAATGAAACAACTTCAGTCCAAAGTCGAAGAATATGGGCCCGATATAATTCATGCCCATGACTTAGAAACATTAGAGACTGCAATTGACGCATCAAAGAAAAACGGAGCCAAAGTAATCTTTGATTCACACGAAGATTGGCCTATGATGGAAATTGTTCAAAGCTGGTTTATTGGAAAATATTATGAGAGAAAGCAAAAAAAACTAATCAAGAAGGTTGATGCAATCCTAACTGTTTCAGATGAATTAGCACTGCGTCTTGGAGGAGGGACTGTGCTTTACAACTCAGAACCATTAGATGTTGTAACACAACCCGTAGATAATCATCGATTTGGTCTAGATGGAGTTGTTGCTGGATACATTGGAGGTTTGAGAAAGCCCATACTGGAAGAAATTCTTGAGGCTACTTCTAAGGTTAATGCCTTGAGTCTGTTAATTGTCGGCGGCCCTCCAAAAGGAAGAGGAGGATACAATCAAATGATAGGAGAGCTCGAAGAAATGGCTGCCGAAAAAGGAGCTAATACCAAATTTACAGGCCCCCTTCCTTACAGTATGATGAATGAATGTTATGCTGCTTGTGATATTTTGATTGTAGGTCATTATGTGGATGAAAGACTAAGAGATTATGCAATTCCTAAAAAATTACTGGATGCTATGGCGTACAAGATACCTGTCGTTGTTGGCCCTTACGAAGCTCGAAGAAAAATTGTGGAACGGTATAATTGCGGTATTGTTTCTGAAGATTGGGCTAAGACTCTAACTTCTCTTTCAAATGATAAAAAACTTAGGAAAGAAATGGGAAATAATGGTTTTAAAGCTTTTAAGATGAACTATTCGTGGGATATTCAAGAAAAAAAGCTGCTGAATGT
>JAPYSZ010000002.1:14430-17293 GCA_029941645.1 Candidatus Poseidoniia archaeon | reverse complement strand
AAGCTTTTAAGATGAACTATTCGTGGGATATTCAAGAAAAAAAGCTGCTGAATGTGTATAATAATTTATTAGAAGGGGGAACTAACAGTTAGGAAAGAATGGCAAATATACTGATAACTGAATTTATGGACCCTGGTCAGGTGGAACGGTTGTCTCTAGAACACAATGTTAGTTACGAACCAGAACTGTATTTAGATTCAAAAGCACTCCTCGATAAATCAGTTAATGTACATGCTCTAATAGTCAGAAACAAAACTAATGTTGATAAGGAATTATTGGATACAGTAAAAGATCTCAAAGTTATTGGAAGGCTGGGTGTTGGTCTTGATAACATTGATATTTCTTATTGTAAAGAAAAAAAATTGCCTGTTGTTGTTGCAGAAGGAGCCAATGCAAAAAGTGTAAGTGAATATGTCATGATGGGGCTATTGACTCTTTTTAGAGGAACTATGTCTTCTACTGAAAGCATATTGAAGGGCAAATGGGATAGAAGTGAACATGTTGGTTCTGAAATAAGTGGGAAAACCTTAGGGATTATAGGGATTGGAACTATAGGTCGAATTGTGGCTGAAAATGCAGGAACTATGGGGATGAATTTAATTGGAAATGATATAGAAATTAGTGATGATGATAAAATATGGGGGGATTTGAATATTGAATGTTGTTCCTTTGAAGATTTAATTCAATGGTCTGATGCTATTACTTTACACATTCCTTTAAACCAAGAAACATACAATTTATTTAGTGAGGATGTGTTTAAAAAAATGCCAAAGGGTAGTTTTATCATTAATACTTCGAGAGGAGGTATTGTAAACGAGAGTGATCTTTTGAAATATTTAAAAAATAGACATCTAGGAGGTGCCATGCTTGATGTATTCGAAAACGAGCCGATTAAGGACTCTACTCTCTTCTCTGGTCTTAAAAACTTGATTTTAACGCCTCATATCGCTGGATTAACTGTTGAATCTAATGTTAGAGTAAGTCAATCAATTTCTGATAAAATATTAGATTTCTTAATTTCTGGGAGAAAGGAATGAAAGACCTCAAAATATTGATTACGGCCGCAGGTAGTCCTGGTTCGGCCACAAATATAAGATACTTAAAAAGTATTGAAGAAAGGAAATTAATTCTGATTGGAACTGACTTGAATCATGATAAAATTGGAAAACATTGGTGCGACAAATTCTATACGGTGCCAAAAGGAGAAGATGAAAATTTTATCCCCCGTCTGTTAGAAATAATTAAAAAAGAGAAACCCGACGTTTTATTGCCTCAATCTTCTTCAGAAGTGATTCCTTTATCAAAAAACAAAGACGTGTTAGAAGATGCAGGGGTAAAAGTTTTAATTTCCTCGGAAAAATCAGTATACAAATCTGAAAATAAGGCTGAGTTATATAAATTCTTAGAAGGTGGACCTGTTAAAATCCCTAAATTTAGATTAGTTAATACTTTAGCTGATTTTTTAGATGCTGTTAAAGTGCTGGGGTACCCCAATACTCCTGTTTGTTTCAAACCTCCAATTTCCAAAGGAACAAGAGGATTCCGAATTCTGAGAGATGATGTTTCAAGGAAACATGCCCTACTCAATGAAAGGCCGATTAATCGCTTTATATCTATTAATGAATTCAAAGAGATTTTTGAAAATGACACTGATTTCCCTGAACTTCTAGTCATGCAATTTGTAGAAGGGGAAGAACATACAACCGACCCATTAACCAGAAATGGAAAGACTCTACTTTGTCCTGTAAAAACACGTGAAAATGAGAGGGCAGGCTTAGCAATGAAATTTGTTCAGACTGAAAATCAACACCTTTTAGAAAGCACCGAATATATCGTAGAGAAATTAAATTTGGACTGGATCTTGAATGTACAATTTATTGGTGAATATTTGATTGAACTAAATCCTAGAATATCTACTCAAATTTTTACTCCGGGTGTCAATATTCCATACCTAGCAATCAAACTTATATTAAACGAAATTACAGAAGAGGACGTAAGGAATTATTCAGAAAAAGTTAAAATTGATTGTACTTCACTTCGGTACTTCGATCAAATTTATTTTAGCTGATTTCTCAAAATTATTTATAAAAAATTATTTTCTCTAAGCCAAACATCATTGTAAATTTTACTTTCGTACTTCTCGCCTGAATCACAACCTATTGTCACGATTATAGGGTTAGATTCTGGAGATAACTTAGAAGCTAGTCTTACTGCTGCAGAAACATTTAACCCTGAGCTTCCTCCAAGATAAAGGCCTTCTTCAGAATTTAGCTTATGACACATGTCAATTGCTTCTTGGTCGCTTATACCAATTACGGAGTTGATTATTGTTCTATCTAATAACTTGGGGGCGCTATCTTTTCCTACACCCTCTATTACATAGCTTCCAAGTTCTGAGACAACCTCTCTTCCCATTACAAAGCCAGAGATGCTAGAACCAATTGGATCTGCTAAAACTAACGTAATTTCCTTGTTCTTTTCCTTGAGAAAACTCCCTACACCCGTTATTGTTCCACAAGTACTCCCGCCAGTAACAAAATGTGTTATTTTGCCTTCTGTTTGTTCCCAAATTTCAGGTCCTAATGTTTGAAAATAAGTTTCGGTATTGCTCTCATTTTCATATTGATTTAAATCAAAATAATTGGGATTGGATTTAACTAAATTCACCGCAATATTTTGATAATGTTCATCGGAATCTGGAGGTGCTTCGGAATCGCCTATTATGACCTCTGCACCATAATCTCGGCATGCCTTAATCTTCTCTTCACTGCATTTTGTGTTTGTTACAACAATACATTCCAAGTTTAAAAGTTTACAGATATATGCCAATGAACTTCCTGTATTGCCACTTGATGCAGATACA
>JAPYSZ010000002.1:3291-14330 GCA_029941645.1 Candidatus Poseidoniia archaeon | reverse complement strand
AAGTTTACAGATATATGCCAATGAACTTCCTGTATTGCCACTTGATGCAGATACAAAGGTAGTTTGCTCAGAAGCTTGTTCCTTAGCTTTTGAGACAATATGGTAAACCATTCTATCCTTAATCGATTTTGTAGGATTTTGGTTTTCTAACTTAATAAATATAGGGATTGTATCTTTGTAGGGATTGATTTTTTCACTCTGGATTCTATGTAATTCTGTGTTTCCTATTTTTTCCAAAGTCATCTTATCGGCCCCAAAACGGCTGGTCTTTCCTCTTGATAGATTGCATCTCAGTAATTATGTCTTCTTCTATTGGATCTAATTTTACGCCCGCTTCTCTTACTTTCAAAATAGAGCGTTCATCCATTTCAATGTAAAGGACGTCTCCTTCAGATATCTGGCGGCCGACTGTTACATTGTTTATTGCAATAGCGACTTTTTCCCCTTGTAGGGCTTCCTTCAAAACTTGATCTCCAGATCTTAATGACTGAATATGGCCTATTACTGAATTATCGTTTCTGAGAACGCCTTGATTCAGGGCTATCCGCCCCCCTAAGACTCTGACTCCTACAACCGCCGGGTCTCTAGTTCGGAAAGTGTGGCCTTCCAAAATTTCGAATTTGCCAGGGTGAGAAAAATCCTCTCTCAAATGTTGAGCTTGCTTAACTTTAATTTGTTCTTTCCATTTCTGATAATCCTCTAAAAGTTTATAAACAATATCTGATTCGAATAGTTTTACGCCCGTCTCAAACAACTCATTTTTAGCATCAGGATGTGTTCTTACATTGAATGCCAAGATTGCTCTGTATTCTTCTTCAGAAGGTGTTGCGGTAACAACATCACGTCTAGAAACATCCCCAACAGAAGCATTGACAATAGGAATATTGGCCGCAGATAATTCGTAAGCTAAAGCTTCCAATGAACCTATTGCATCTGCTCTGATTACTACACCTTCATCGGTACACTTTATATTAGATTTCATAGAATCTGAAAGTCTATCTAGGGCAGCATCAATTTCCTCATCTGTTGAAGCGCTGTAAAATGGAGCTCCGGCAACAACGCCTTCAATATCTGGTGCTACTACTTTTAATCCTGCGGCAGCCCCTACTATTTTTACATTATCAAATTGTTGTCTGGGGTCTCTAAATTCATCTAATGGTTTTGGCCTTAGTAATGAACGGACTCTTGTGACTACTGGTTCTGGCTGAGCGCCAATTATCAAAGTGTCTGATGCTTTGAGAATACCATTGTAAATAATTACTCCTAATGTTTTCCCCAACCCCTTTTCCTCTTTAATTTCAATGATTGTCCCTTCTGAAGAACCGTCGCCTAAGAGTAAATTACCACGCAGATAGCGCTGTGCAAGCCCCATAAGAATCATAAATAATTCTGGAACGCCTTCCCCTGTCTCTTTGACGGAGGTTGGAATTAATGCAATTGTTTTTTGAAAATCTTCTATTTCCGAGAAGAGGGCTGAATCAAATCCATGCGCTCCAAGTTCGCCAATAATTTCATACATTCGAGTTTGGAAATTTTGTTTTGCTGTTGAACTTTGATTTACATTATTAGCTAAGAATGAGCCTGGGCGTGTATGCCATCCTGGTAATTTATCTACTTTATTTAATGCTAAAATGAAAGGTGTTTGTTGTTGTTTCAAGATATTTATGGATTCTATCGTTTGTGGTTTGAAACCTTCTGTTATGTCTACTACTAATATCGCTAAATCGGCTAAAGCACCACCTCTTGATCTAAGTGTTATAAAAGAATGATGGCCGGGCGTATCTATGAAAAGTAAGCCAGGAAGTGTTGTTGTTCCTTCTTTCAAAAGTGGACCACAAATTTTTGAGACTGTTTCGAAAGGAACTTCTGTGGCCCCAATATGTTGTGTTATGGCTCCTGCTTCGCGCTGAACTACTGTTGTACCTCTTACAAAATCAAGAAGAGAAGTCTTTCCATGATCTACGTGTCCTAGAACTGCAACAATTGGTTGACGAAGCGGTGCATCTGGATCTATTTCTTCTTCCCCCTCTTCTTCGGATTCTTCTTCCGGCAAATCCTCAATCTCTTCCTCTTCAGGCGTCATAGGAATGTTGCGCACAATTGCCGGTTTTAAAAGTGTCCGGTCAGATTTCTTTTTTCAATGCTTCTGCTAAGTATTCATATTCTTCCAAAGAATTGTAAAGATAGGATGCAATACGAAGATATCTTTTGTTGTGGTGAGGCCAGCCAAAGACAGGGACTTGAATTCTATATTTTTCAAAAAGTAAGGTGTGTAATGGATCCGGTTCCAAAGCTGAAGTAGTTAGAACCCCGCTACCAGGAAGCAAAACTGCAGCCAAACCCACAATCATTGAATCTGGAGATGGTTTTGGAGTTCCTAATGCTTCAAGAAGTAAATTACGGCCTTGTATTGCCAAATTTGTGTTATAATCCATGATTGCCGGCCATCCGCCGCTTAACATACTTCCAATATGATTAATTGCTGAAGGAATACAAAGCCATGCTGTTGGATCTTGTGTACCTGTCCAATCAAATTCAAATCTAAATCTTTCCTGATCAGTTCCAGACACTGATGCACCGTGACTGACTGATAAGGGTCTTATTCTATTTCTTCTATCTTCACGTATATAGAGAAAGGCTGAACCTTTTGGAGTGCATAACCCCTTGTGTGCATTACCCGTTACATATGCTGGATCCAACTTTTTGATATCTAAAGTAACTATTCCAGGTCCGTGTGCTGCATCCAATAGAACATCAACATTCCTAGATTGTAACTCGCTCACTAATTCTTCAAATGGTAATCTTAACCCTGTTGGACTTGTTACGGTATCTATGAGGGCAAGTCTAGTTCTTTCTGTAACATTTTGTAGAATCCCTTCTATTATTTGCTCATTGCTATCAATTGGAAATGGAATGGGGGCTACTACTGTTTTAGCTCCTGTTTTTTTCGTAATAAAGTCAACGGCGTTCCAACATGCCTGATATGAATGGTCCAAGACTATTATTTCATCATTCGGCTTCAAATCTAATGATTTCAAAACTGTATTGACTCCTGATGTTGCATTCGTTACGAAAGTCATGCCTTCTGAATCTGCATTAATAAATTTTGATAAACGCACCAATGATTCTGCCCACAATTCTCTAGCCGTGGACTCCATAAATGTTACGGGATCTGACTCTAAACAGGTTCGTAGTTTAGTTTGTTCATCTAATATTAATTTTGGACAAGCACCAAAAGAACCATGATTCAGAAATGTTATGTTTGGGTCTAAAATCCAGTGTTTTGATAGCTTACTTCGAGAAGGGAGAGAAGGCATCTTAGCGCATTTTTGTGAACCTTCTCATCTTCTTTTCTATAGGTCCACGTGTTTCTGATGAAATAAATCCTTCTTCAATTTTTGAGTCCAGAAATTCCATTGCAGTTTCAACAGATTCCCGAGCTCCTTTAGCCACTAATGACGCCATGAAAGGTTCCGCTAATTTGTCAGATACACCTGATTCTAAGACTATTTCTCTTAAAAAATAGAGTAATTCTGTGCGCTTACCTTCATTCAACATTGCCTTTGGCCTATTCCGCTTTTGAGGTTTCTTATCTTTTCTTTGAGGAGGTTGGGCTTTGGCTGGACCTCGGCGCCTATGTCTCCCTCGCCTCGCCAGAGTTACTCGCCTCCCATTTCCTTAATGGCGGCTTCTATCTGTTCTTCGGACATTTCGTCACGATTGAAAAATTTCCTGTTCCCTGTATCTCTTTTTAATTTCATCAAGACACCCCAACGACTAGGCGGACCTCGACTGCGCCCGCCTCCTCCTCGGCCATCTCTATTACCAAAACGAGGCATCTCATATTCTAAATCTGAAAGGTTGACACTTTCTTTGATTTCTTCTAAAGATGTTCCTGCTTCTTTCATGCTACCATTCTTCCCTAGACTAATGCGCATGTATCCTCTTACTAAATTGGTGCGTGCATCCTTCAGATCAATAGTCATTCCATTATTGACTGTTTCGCATTCATCATTCCAAAAACTCATGATTACGGTACCTGTTTCATCTCCAACTAATCCTTCACAGATTACTGTACCATTATCCATGGCACGAGGCTCTTCTAAACTCAAGACCTTAACAGGCATATTGACGCGACCTGTTCTTGGCGTTAACTCATCTACTTTCAAATTATCTACCTGTCTCCACGACAAAAGGGGCCATTATAATGCTTCGCTAAGCCCCTAAAAACCCTTTATAGGCGCATAACCTATTAGGGGAAAAGGAGAAAAGCCCATAAGTATATATACCCTGTTTAGGAGTAATGGATAGATTCGGAATTGCCGCCGAGTCGAAAAAAAGAGAGGCAACGAATAATGCAAACGAACGAAGCAGATTTTGAAACACATGTCGACGATATAGTGAAAGCTATCGGTGACAAGCTAGAACGCAGCGTAATCGTAACTGAACTAAAACGATACGTCGAGGAATATGGGATAGATTTGGCAACTGCCAAAGAATCTATTGTAAGAAAGCACTATGGAAATCCTGGTGCTTTACAAATGGGTGCAGAAAAACTTCTAGCCCAAATTGGACCTGGTGAGAACAATGTTCAATTCAAAGCAAAGATTTTATCTATATACCGAAAGGAAATAACTACCAAAGAAGGGGCCAAAAAAGTTCTCTTCGAAGGTGAAGTTGGAGATTCTACTATGCGTATGAGATATTCATACTGGAGCGATCAATGCGACTTTGAAAGTGGCGATGTCGTTGAAGTTCTAAATGCATACTCAAAGAGTTGGAATGATAGAATTACTTTGAACATAAATGATGGTTCTATGAAGAAAATTCAAGATAATGATTTAGAAAAATTGGATCTTGGTGTTGCTAAAAATACTATGAATCAAGCCGGTGAAGAAGTAGAATTGGTTAATCTAAAACCAGGAATGAGTAATGTTTCTGTTAAACTAAGAATAATTGATGTTGAAACGCGCAGTATAACTGTGAAAGGTGAACCTAAAACGATTTTTGGAGGAACGGTAGGGGACAAAACTGGAACCTGCAGATTTACATCTTGGGAAGATCATAACATTATTGCTGGTAAAACATACAAAATTGATAATGGATATGTAAAAGAATTCAATGGTCCTGACTTACAATTTGGAGAATACACTAAATTCACTGAAATAGATGATGAAGATTTACCTTCCTTAGAAGATTATGAAGATGGCGTCCAATACTCTTTAGCGCAATTAGATGAAAGAAATGGCGCCTCAGATGCAGTGGTAGAAGGCCATGTCTTTACTATAAGAGAAGGCAGTGGACTAATTTTTAGAGACAAAGAAACCAACCGGTTAGTTAGAAATGGTGACGATCGTAAAAATGCAGACCCTGATCTTCGAATAAAAATGATTTTTGATGACGGTTCAGGATCGTGTACTGCTTATCTAAACTGCAAATTAACTGAAAAAGTATTAGGAAGAGATCTTGATTCTTGTCTTGAATTTGTGAAAGATAATTTTGGGCCTGAAGCTTTAGTTGAAGAAATTGAAGATGCGTTATTGCTCAAACCTTTGAAACTTAGAGGGTTTGCACGATCGGACGAATATGGTTTATCTTTCTTTGCTAGAAGCTGTGAACCTGCAAACGAATTGGATGTTCCTAGCGTTGCACGGCAATTCTTAGCCGCATTGGAGGGCTAAATGGCTCAAAGAAGAGAACCTGGGGTTTTGGTCTTGGCCAAAGAATTATCTGCAGCAATTGTAAAACATGTTGAGGATAGAGAATATTCGCCAACATATCTAATTTCTGAAATTGGAGGTAAACTTTCCCGCGTGCTTATTGGAGGTGTCTTGGATCAGATTGAAAATAGAGGAAGTGAAGACGACCCTTTCTACACTGCAAGAGTGATTGATCCCAATGGTGATTTCTACTATTTGCAAGCTGGACAATACAATCCAGAAGGAGCAACGGCGCTTTCTAAACTGGAAATTGGCGTCCCAGTCTTATGTGTTGGAAAAGTAAGAGCTAGAACTCCAGAAGACAGTGAAAGAACATATGTCAGTGTTCAGCCAGAAAGCATTCGCGCCGCTTCTATGGATGAAGTAAATCATTGGGCGATAAAGGCTTGTGATACGCTTATGCGTCGCATAAATGCGAACAAAGCTTTTGGCGAAGACGATGAGGCTTTGAAAAAAGCTAATCTCACAGGAAGAGAAATGGATGGGTTAGAACTTTCAAAAGATTTCTATCCCACTATAGCGGTTGAAAATTATCAAGCTCTTCTATATGATTGTCTTACGCGTTTAGCCGGTGGCGATGTTGCAATGCCGGAGACAACGAATTTTACCGGTGAGTTTGAACCCGCTGCTAAAACTGAGCCTAAAGTTGTAGAAAAAACTGAAGAAATTATTGAGGAAGTGGCCGAACCTGCTTCTGGAGATGATAATGAAGCAAAAGTTCTAGCTAAAATTAAGAAAATGGACGAAGGTGATGGAATTTATTACGACGATCTAGGTATTGCCATTTCAGTAGAGGGTATAGATGGCCCTATGCTTGATGAAATTCTAGATTCCTTAACGGATCAAGGCCGTATTTTCCAACCTAGATTTAACCACTATAAGGAGGCATAAAATGAGTGAAGTAAAAATACAAAATATAGAAGACCTGCCTGGCGTAGGTCCTGCTATCGCTGAAAAATTTAGAGAAGCAGGATATAGTACTTTGGAAGAGATAGGAACACAATCTCCTGGACAACTTTCAGACGCGACTGGTATTGGACAAGAGTCCTGTGCTAAATACATAAAAGAAGCCGGTAAGAATGCCAAGATTGGTTCTTTCCTTACTGGTGCTGAATTAATGGAAAAGCGGGCAACCGTTGGGAAACTTACCACTTCATCGAGCACTTTTGATGAATTGTTAGGTGGGGGAGTAGAAACTCAATCTATCACTGAATTTTATGGACAATACGGTTCTGGAAAAACTCAATTTATGCTACAATTAGCCGTTAATGCACAACTTCCTATTGAACAAGGTGGATTGGATGGAGAAGTTGCAATCATTGATACTGAAAACACTTTCAGGCCAGAAAGAATAATTTCTATGGCAAAAGCATTGGAATTAGATCCTGATGAAGTTTTAAGCAAAATACATGTCGGACGGGCGTATAATTCCCATCAACAAATGTTGATGGTTAAAAAAGTCAAAGAAATAGCTAAAGAAAGACCAATCAAAATGTTAGCTGTTGATTCGTTAACAGGCGCTTTCCGTGCAGAATATATTGGGAGAGGAACGCTTGCCGAAAGGCAGGGTAAAATCAACGCCCATATGTCGGCATTAGCTCGTTTTGGAGATTTACATAATGCTGCTGTTGTAGTAACAAATCAAGTGTCTTCGAATCCTGCAGCTTTCTTTGGTGATCCTACAAAACCTATTGGTGGGAATATTGTTGGGCATACCTCAAAATTCAGAATTTACTTGAGAAGAGGAAAGGCAGGCAAACGTGTTTGCAGGCTTGTAGATTCTCCACATCTACCTGAAAATGAGGCCTTAGTATCTATCACTGAGGATGGAATTAGAGATGGCTAAAGAATTGAAAGATTTCCTAGCCTCTTTAGAGCCTGTATGGGAAGATGTAGATGAATTCGATTGGTTAACTGCTAAAGGCATAAAGACCACCGAAAAAATACGTACTAATCCCTTTGAACTTAACAGGTTTCCTGGACTAAAAATGATTATGAAGCGCTAACTTATTTCTTTGGAAAAAAAGACATAATATAGCCTTTCAAGCCAAACCAATTGTTGATTGCAAGAGACATAACACTTTCGTTTTCTCGGTCTACCCAAGCTTGCTCTTTAGCACTGTCTTCTTTCATGAATTCGTCCATTGTAGCGTAACCAGCACTACCGCCCGTATCAACGGTATGTTGAACGTCATCAGGAGCTGCTTGAGTCATCGCATTCCCAACTTTGAATGGCCAATGCTTGAAATCTTTGGTTTCAGCGTATCTACCTATTGTTGAAGGATCAATGTCTTCATCATCAACTTTCTCGTAATGTACGCCGCGAGGAGTTTCCTCTTCGTCTTTGTACTCATAGTATGTCTCATCAGCGGGTTTGTAACCCCGTATTTCCATTTCAGAATTCGTCATCTTCCTCCCATTCGAAATCAGGTTCCCTGCTTCTTCTAAGATAGAAGAAAGCCAATAAAATAGATGTTGCAGACAATATTGCCAGCATAGATGCGGTGCCTCCACCTGTTATATTATCTACAAAAGATTGCATTATATTTTCTTTTTCAGGTTCTGAAACCTGCAATATAAATTCACCTATATTGTTACTTTCATCGGATTCAGCTATAAGATTTCCTCTATCTATTATAACTTTGATTAAATAATCTCCTTCCTTGTCAAAAGTGTGGCGGAAGGAGGTCTTTGCTGTTGCACCGGGATTTGCAAAAACGGCCGTTTCGTAAAGAACTATTTCATTAGATCCATCTACCCAAACTATAGAGACTGGAATTGGATTGTAAGTGATTAAAGGATCTCCTTGTGCTGAAACTACAATATCTATTGTGAAAGAACTACCTGCTTTGACTATTGATGTTCCTGTTTGGTTATTAATCGTGATGTCGCCAGAAGTAACTGAATTGTCTATCTCAAAGCCATGAATCACAAGATACAGCTCTTCATCGGATATGACTTCCCAAGAATTATCTTGGATATCTGTGACTTGTATAAAAAATTTGTAGGTGTCGCTTATTGCATTATCTCTATTATAATACCAATAGAAGGATAATTCATAAGTACTATTTTGAGATGATTTCATATTGAAGTCTGCAGTTAAACCTTGATTACCTGATGAAAGCCCATATACGCCCAACATCCATTCTCCAGGATTTATGTCTGGTTTTCCAAAAGCACTTTCAACGATTGCTTTAATGAAAACTCGCTCTGAAAATTCCTCTACGTCTATCTCAGAAAACCAAGCCCTGTAATGATTTATCGATAAATTGGCTATTCCTGAAGGGTGTTCTACACTAGATGTTAAGACAACTATTTGCTCTGTTGATGACCCTCCAGTAAGAGGATTTTCACCAGGATCTCCTCCTGAATATTCTAAATCAATGACAAAGTCATCATCATTAGCCACGTCAGGGTCGCTAAAACTAGCATTGGATATGTCAAAATTGATGTCGAAACGGGTTGCTACTTCGCTCGAATCTGTAATCGTCTTGGACTGCGATGTTTCCATGACACCGCCATCTCCACCGATGTAAATTGTTATTCTAAACTGAACATCTTCAACAGTACCTTGAGTTGAATTTGCCCATATTGTAAATGTGTAATCTCCCGTAGCTACTGATCCTGGTGTCTGTAGCATCACTTCCCAGCTACCTACATCTTCCCACTGCCTATCCTGGCCTGGCCAACTCAATCTATTGCCGTCTTGAGGGCAATCACTTTGTGTATCTGTATCTGAGGTGGGCCTGAGTGTAGAGATGTTTCCATCGCCATTATCTAAATCTCCATAAAAGTACAAATCCAAAGTATTGAAATCATCAGATTCTTCCGCGTCGGCCGGCTGGGTCAGTAAAATCATACCGAAAAACGCCACAGCCAGTAGGCTCCTGAAGAATACCTGCATCTACTTTTGGACTTGTGACCATTCTTTAAAGGTTCCTACTGTAGAATTCTACACAATCGGTTTAATGCCCTGTTGTTTTGATGAACCAGTATTAAAATGAGCAAGGTACGTACTTCAGCTTATCGGCAAACCCCCACTCCTGAAGGTTTGAAAGCTATTGAAAATGGAACTTTAGATTATTTTGATACTGAAATGTATTCTAATTTTAACACTGAGGTTTTAGAAGAATATTTGGAAGAAAAGAACCGAAAAGATGGATTTGGTACTACCAAATGGAAATGGAACCAAATGTTACTCGGGTTAGTAATTGGAATCATTTTTGCAATTATTAACCAATATGTGGGATTGAAAGTTGGGATGATTGTTTCCGGTTCGTGGTATGTTGCTTATCTTTCTGCTATGGCTTTGAGATGGTCTCCTGGTGAAGTTAATTTGTCTGCTTCGGCTTCAACTGGGGCCTCGATGGTTTGTACTGGATTTGTTTTTACTTACCCAGCAATCTATTTGCTAGCTTATTCTCCCAAATATGAATTGGCAGACGGAAGCCATCTTGTTGATTCTTCATTACTATTGCCTGATTCTTGGGCATTAGCAGGTGTTGCTATGGTTGCTTCTATTTTGGGGGGTTTTTTGGGTTGTTTGTATTTCATCATATTCAGACGAGTATGGCTAGTCGAAGATCCATTGCCTCTTCCTGGTTTTGAGGCTAACATAAAATTAATGGACATTGCTGGTGAAACCTCAAAAGAAGGTGGAATGGAAAGTGCAATGCATTCCATTAAACTTGTAGGACTTTCTACAGCTGTAGTTATGTTCTTTACTTTCTTAAGAGACTGGCCCATCTTAGGAACTGGTTCTTATGATACTGCAGGAAATGAGGTTAAAGAATCTGTTTTAACTTCAGCTTCTAAAAATGTTGAATGGTATGACGGGGCTGATTTGATGGTTCCTATGAGTCACTCGCTAACTAACTACACTTGGTTAGGATTTGAATTAACCCCTATGATGAGTGCTATTGGATGGTTTATGAGATTTCGTGTTGCGCTCTTAGTTAGTTTAGGAACTTTCTTCACATGGTTTGTTGTGACGCCACTTGCATACCATTACGATTATCCTTTCTATTATCCTCTTGACGGTAATTTCCATTCTGTCAGCCAATTTGCCCCTGTTGGATCTATTATGTCTTATAGTTACATTGCAAGACCCATGGCTATTGGAGCCATTTTAGGTGGAGGGATAACGGGATTGTTAAAAATGGCGCCTGTTTTTAGAACAACTGCTTCCGATGTAATTGATATTTTCACCGGCGAAGGGGACGATTCTTCTAGGAAGGATTATATCAAAGGAAAAGGTTGGTATGAATGGCCTATCAGTCACATACCAGTCCTATTGATTGTATCATTGATTGGAATTAC
>JAPYSZ010000002.1:0-3191 GCA_029941645.1 Candidatus Poseidoniia archaeon | reverse complement strand
ACTGGTTGTATTGTTGGTGAAGCTTTACTTGGAACGTTCCTAGCTATTTACTATGTTCTTCCTCTAATTACTGGTTGATTGTTATTTAGGCTAAGTATCTTATAAGGCCTCAGTTTGAAAGCTTAGGGATTATTAAATGGCAAAGGAAGAATACGAAACGCCTCTAATTGATGTTTACAATCGTACACACATGGATGCGCTTCATGAAGATGGTGCATGGTACCATCGTTTTTTACCCGACGGAGTTTTCCTAGAAGACTTAGGGCAGATTGTTGAAGAGGAATTAATCAAGGCTTATAATGAAGTTGAAAGGGAAGCTGATAAATTCTTTGACAATCGCGTAAAAGAACGGTTTGAAGAAATATTTGCGCAAGCAAATCCAAAGGATCTTAGAGGATTGTTACCTAAGAAACCTCCTGTTGCATGGGCTGAATTGCCTGTTGAAATACAGAGAGAGATTCAAATCATGCATGATTCGAGCCAAACTGAAGGAATTACAGAGAGAACATTGAAAAAGAGGGTTCGACAATACCTTATTGACCAATTCATAATCGATGAGTGATTAAAATGGCAAAAAAAGATATAGCAAAACCAGTTGCATTGGACCCGCGGGGTGGACGTCCTAGAGACAAATGTGTCACCTACATAGAAGGTATTGACCGTATTTTGAACGGAGGAGTCCCTATTGGAAATATTGTTCTTTTAGCTGGAACTGTAGGTTCTGGAAAGACTACTTTAGCCATGGAATTTTTGATTAATGGGGCTAAGGCTGGAGAAACTTGTTGTTACATTTCGGTAACGGAACCTTCGTCCAAAATGTTGTCCAACCTACAAACTTATGGTTTCTTCGATGAATCTCTGGTTAAAGAAGGAAAACTGAATATTTTTGATTTGACTGTAATTAATGATCGACTAGGTGTTGAAAGATTAGATGGAACGTATACGGCAAAAGATATGGAAGCTCTTTTAGGAGCATTTGAAGACATTGTCGATGAATTAGGGGTCACGAGACTCGTTATTGATTCTATTACGGCCGTATGTTATCAGCTTCCAGACAAAGGAAGTATCCGTAATTTCATATTTAGATTGAGTCAGTTCCTTAGTACTTTCGGTTGTACAACTATGCTTATTTCAGAGACGGTCGTTGATTCTAACGTCCAAACTTATTCCATTTTTGGTGTTGAAGAAGCTGTTGCTGATGGAGTTATACTTATGGGGAACATCATTCGACAAGGTGATTTGCTGAGAAGTTTACAAGTTGTAAAAATGCGAGGAGCAAAGCACTCTCGAGCGAGACACTTAATTGAATTAACACCAGTTGGTTTAGCCGTTGTTCCTCTCCTTAAATGGGGACAAGATGGAGGGCAAGCTTTCACATGAGTGTCAAAGAGACTGCAAAAGCAGTCATCCAAAGTATCAATAATGGAGACACTTTGACTACCGTTAGAATCAGTGCAGACTCGTTTCATGCAGACACTGTAAAACTTGCTGGCGTACTGTTGGGCAAAAAACTTGGTGGAATTTATGTTACTACTTCGAGACCCTCTTCACATATTGTTGATGAATTAGAAGAAACTAAAGTGGACTTGTCAGACCTTTATTTTGTAGATTTAGTTTCGATGACAGTAGGTGGAAATACTGACAATCCAAGAACTTTGTATGTTGAATCTCCGACCATGTTAGAATCAATTCTTTTAAATATTTCTCTTTTGGAAAGGCGATTGAAATCGAAAAGGAGATTTGTTATGTTTGACTCAGTTAACGGATTAAGTATCTACTCTGAACCAAGAGTTTTAAGAGAATTTATTAACGTTCTTGGTAATTCGATGCGTATAAAAGAAATTTATAGTATGTTAATGACGGTGAAGGAACAAACTAGCGATGAACTTGCATCGGCATTAAAGTTATTATCAGATAGAGTAATAGGTGACTAAAATGGCAGAAATTGTATCAACCGGCATAGAAAGACTAGATGAAGCTTTGATTGATGATAAAGGCATTACTTTAGGAAGTTGTGTCTTGATTGAAGGATCGGCTGGTTCTGGAAAAGAATTGTTGTCAAAACAATTTGCTTCTGCTGGTGTTGGCTCGGAAAATGTTGTTTATTTTTCAACAGATGAAACTTCTGACGAATTGATTGATACTTTTGAACAATACCGATGGCCTACTGATCTTAGGATTGTTAATGTTGGAACTCAGTATTTCGAGAAAGTTCTATCACGTGAACTTCAAGCTTCTCGATTTAAACAGGAAGGACTTTCTGTCGCTGAATTGCGGAATTTAGGTTCATATGGTTCCACTTCTGATCAAATTAATTTTGTTGCCGATATGACTTATGAAATCTCTAAACTTAAATCTCCGTTTCGTGTTGTTATAGACTCTCTGGATTTCTTTTTACAATATTACGATCCCATTGAAGTCCTCTCTGCTATGAGGACCATTAAAGAATATGCACAAGCAAATGGGGGAACTGTGATGTACACGGTCTCAGAAGGTGCACACGATGCGAGAATACAGAGTCAACTCGAAGCCATTTCTGATATCGTTATTCAACTCGAAGTTGGAAGAATGGCTGCAGAATTTGAAAATAGACTGATTATCAAGAAAATTCGTAATCATCCCGAAAAAGCTGCTGTAATGATTTATGCTGTAACTGAGCATGGTATTACTCCAGAGATGATTACTCGTGTCGCCTGAAGACGATACAAATTTTCTCTTAAAGGAACTGAATTGGGGATTTGCTTTATGGTTAATTCTAGTAGTATTGTGGAATTTTGGATATCCTAGTGCATCACCTATTCTAGATGTTATTGCAACAGTAGTGCTATTCTTTGCGAGTAAGACTTTCCGAAGTGTAGTTTAACGATTTATTGGCCTGGTAATCTATAATCACTCAATTTTACTTTTACCATCTCATCCATTTCTTCAACTGATATCAATGGAGTTAAATTGCCGGTAAATGTTCCTGATGCGGCAATATTGAGGGCCATTCCTGTGACGGTTGTATGGTCTGGAAAGTCCATTATTGCTACAAAGTCCTCTTTTCCATAGCACCAATAATATGCTTCAACTTTCCCACCTAAAGATTCGACCATGCGTATTGTTTCGTCTCTCCTGGCGGTGCCGCCTTCTTCTAATAATCCCTTAACTCCTTTTTTGGTGTAACTACCTGAATACATGAATTTAGACAT
>JAPYSZ010000001.1:27788-53668 GCA_029941645.1 Candidatus Poseidoniia archaeon | reverse complement strand
AGGACGGTATTTCTCGCATTTAGTGACCACTATTTGTTGCTTCTTCTTCTAAATCCTTGAAACTGGTTGCTTCTAATTCAATATGTGAGTATTCTTTTCCGTATTCTAGTATTTTAATAATAAATATCAAGCAAATAGCAATCATTAATGCAATACAACTAACCTGTAAATATGAAAATGGCATTGTAGCAAATCCATTCCAAAGGCCATGCATCACAACTCCGATTAGAAAAGCAATCGGCAGAGCTTTGTTTCGTGGTTCTTGCATTTGATTTGATAAGGCTACAGCATAACCTATTGCAGCAGGCCCTACAGCGTGAAGTAGGGTTGATCCAATTCCTCTAACAAATGCATTTATTGTCCATGCATCTGATCCATACCATATTATTATGAACAATTCATAAAGTAGATTCTCTATTATGGCGAATCCCATTCCACATGCAACGCCATATAATACGCCCTCATAGGGTGTTTTTAATCTTTTAATTACAAAAATTAAACCGAGAGGTTTCAAGAATTCTTCTACCAAAGGAGCAACTACTGTGACTAATATCAATTCGGCCCTGCCAAAATCGCCATTGCCTAACAATGCATTTTGATCAACTTCCATTAATCTTGCACTAAAATCGTTCAAAAGGCTTGCTGGTAGTGTAGAAAACATACCCCATGCCAGTGCAATTAATACAAGTCTTTGGGGTTCTGGAGAAGTTATAGTCCTATCATAAATATAACTAACCCAAATCAATCCTGGGAAAGTAAATGCAACTATAAATGCTATTGGAAAAAAATAGATGAAGGGCCCTCTTTCACTTAAAGCTACTAAACCTATTGCTAAAGCCATCAAAAAACAAAAGAATAAAACTCCCGATCGCGGTAGTTGTAGTTCCCTTTTAGAAAAAGAGCCCAGCTTCCTTTCTATATCCTTTGGAACCTCTTCACCACTCCCCCAATTCAAGTCATTTTCTTCGCTAGATTTATTGTAATATATATCTCCCGTTTTCCCACTAAATTGTCCCGGATAAATTGGTCTATAATGCTGTGTTTCAGTTGCTTCTTCATCATTTCCCAATATTTTTGTATGTGGTTTTCTATTAACAGCCACATATCTCATCGGTAATGGTTTTCTTTGGAGTATGGCTGCGATAATTAACCCTCCTGCAATCATTAGTATTATTATCAAGAAGCCAAGAAGTGGGACATCAGGTAAAGTCATAGGCTTTCCATCTTCCATAGAAATAGGTCCTACAATGTACACGTAGGCCAATTGTCCGCCCATAAGCAGAAGCATATTGGCAAGAATCAATCCATAAATTTTGAAAATAGCCCTATATTTCACAGTATCTTATGCAAACCTACAGTTAAGGAAGTTCCCTTATGGCGTTGATGCATTTTTGTTTTGTAATTTCACTTATTGCTTCTGGATCACCCTTTCCATTATAGCCTGCAGCACCCGGATGTCCGCCGGCAGACCCGCCATTCATTTCAGATATTGATTCTAGAATAGTAGTTAGATTAAAACCATTTGATACTATTCGATTTGAGGCTCTAGTAGATAATCTCATTTCACCTTTTTTGTTACCTGAGGCAACTATTGCAATATCGGCACCAAGTACAATCAATAATCTGGCAGATCCTGATTCAAATGAACCTACAATACTATTGGCAATAATCCATTTTCCTTCTTGCATCCATTTCATTCTCTGTGCGGCTTTGAGGAAGGTTGTTTTCTGAATGTGTGGTCTTTCACTATCAAGAATATTGATTACTTCTTGAGGATCTGCTCCTGCATTACATAATTTACTTGCCGTATTGAAGGTTCCATTATTTGCGTGTCTGAATTGCCCTGTATCAGTGTATATTCCTGACAAAAGAATAGTTGCACAAGTTTTTGTAATTTCTAAATCTAATTCACTTATTACATCAAAAACAATCTCAGCGGTGCTCGTTTTTTGTGGTTGATGGATAATTTCAGTACCTTTTGGCCATCCTTCAATCTTGCTATGGTGGTCGATAACTACAATTTGTTTTGCTTTAGGTACTGGTCCGCAGTGTTCTGGATTCGGACAGTCTAAGGCGACTACAGTCCCATCCCATGTTTCTGGAGGTTTTTCCAAAATCTTAGACTCTACTATACTTACAATTTTTTGGCCATGTGAACTAATGCCATCCGAAGCACATATTGTAGCATTTTCTAATACTGATTCAAGAGCTATCGCAGAGGATACGCAATCAACATCAGCATGGTGATGTATAAGGAGTAATAATTCTTCTTGAAATGCGGCTCTTATTTTTTTATTTAGGAGCATTTTTCCCATTAGTTTCCTGCATGTTTTGCATAATAGGAGCTAATTTCTTTTGCATTTCTTCAAGCTCTTCATTCATTTTTCCAACTTGATTCTTTAGACTATTGTTTCGAATTCCCATTCTTTCTTTTTCTTCTTCTAAGTCTTTTATTAATTTAGGATTATCATCTACTTTCTTCATTACAGAACCGATTGCTCGATAAAGTGTAGTTTTTTTCCCAACATTCTTGATTTCTTCTAAAGTTCGTTCAGTTTCTCCAATAGACATATCGATTTGAGATATTTGTTGTGAAAGATTTTGAACTTGTTGTTGTATCTGCTGAAAAAGGTTTAATTTTTCTTGTACATTTTCAGGAGTTATGTCATTCATGATTCATCACACCCTCTGCACAATATGCCCATCCTAAGAAAGAATTTAAAGCAGCTCTCAAACTTGTAAAATCTTCAGCTTCTAAATCTATTTTCAATTTTTCTCCTGCTGGCCAAATTTTAACTTTAACTTTTGGCAGTCCTGTTTTTGCTTCATCAACTAAAGCTTTCGCAATTGCTTTAGTATTTTTTCCAGTTTTTAGGCTCACTTGAGCTTTCATCAGTCAGATATAACTGTCTTTTTGGTTGAAGGTCTTATTTTGTAAAAGATCTTCTCACCACAAACACGACATGTAAGGCCAAGAACTTCTAAATCCATATCTAATTTGGTTCCACACGATGCACACTTGTAATTGACCATTATTCCTCCTTTGTGGGATAGTAAGCCCCACTGGCAAATTGGTAATCACAACTGTTGCATTTGAATATTCCGGTAGATACTCTTTTCACATTCACTTTAGAGCATGAGGGACATTCATATTTCTGTCTTTGCTTCTTTTCTACAGCTCCAACCCTTCTTCGAACAGATACACCGTACCTTGGTCCAAAACGGCCTGTGCTTCCTACTTTTTTTGTCCCTTGACTCATTGAATACCTTTTAGAGCCTCACGTAAAACATTATCGCTTGTTCGTGCTGTTTTAACAGCTTCTCTAATTTCAGAATCTGTAAAAGCTCCATTCATTCCTTTTTGAGCAGCCCTTAAATTTCCATTTTCATCATGAGCTACCGTAAATCTTGCAGACATGACACCTTCCTCTTCTGAAGTTGGGTCTAAAATTACGGAATCACCAAGTTTTCCGAATGTACATGAGATTGGCCAGCAATTAACGGGCAAATCTACGTCTTTATCCGCTACTCCATGCTGTACATTTGGAATTTTAGCGTTTGAAAGTGCAGCTGCGGCAGCTAAAGTACAACAATCAAATAAATTTCCGTTATTGTCTAAAATATGTAAGTCTATAAAGACCGTCCAAACTTTTTCACCTTCTTCTATACAAAGACCTTCAAAGTCAATCATACGTGATTCACGAATTCCTCTATCTACCACTCTAGATAATTCAATGGATTGTTCTCTTGGTGGGCCTGGATCAAAGGATTGGTCTGCTAACGGCGCTAATTCAGTGGAGGTCATCATAGTTCCACTCTTAGGTGAATCGCCATATGGCCTTCCAATTAACATTTTTATTCCACAAAGGACTTTAGTTTTTCCAAGGTGAACCATTGCTGAACCTTCAGCCGTGTTAAGCATACCGATTTCAATCTTAACTTCTCTGTATTCGTTAATACCTCTACCATCAGCTCTCTTTCCTTCTGTGGCTAAGGTTTCCATGTGTCCCTTCATCAAATTTGAGACGTGATCGTTGCTCATGCGCTTCCCCCATATCTGTTGTCAAGTGCATTCCTCATTTTTTCATATAAGTCCATACACCCACTTGTAGCTAAATCCATAGCTTGTTCAAATTCATCAGGTGTTAAATGTCCGTCTAATTGAAGTAAAACAACTTCGCCTGTACTTGGGATGATTGCTAAGGGTAAATCTGCCTGTCCGTAATTGTCCTCTTCTTTGTTCAAGTCGAGTACAACTACATCATTTACTTTTCCAGAAGCACACGCAGGAATCATATCTCTCATTGGTATCCCTGCGTCAGCTAAGGCTACCGATGCTGCTGTAATTGCGGCACATCTTGTACCTGCATGAGCCTCTACGACTTGCATATCAACTCTAATTGATGCTTTTGGAAATTCTTCAACCATTACAACTCTTTCAAAAGCTTGAGAAGCGATGTAAGAAATTTCAGTCGATCGCCTATCATACCCTGGTCTTTTCCTATCATTGACACTAAAAGGTGCCATGGTGTATCTAGCTTGTACTATCGCTCTATCTGCTTTCTGTTTGTGCCTAGGATGACATTCCATTGGCCCAAAAACTCCCGCATAAACCTTGTTATTTCCCCATTCAAGATAACAAGATCCATCAGCATTGTCTAAAACTCCTGCGACAATCTTGACTTCTCTTAGTTCATCGGGTTTTCTTCCGTCTAGTCGGACTCCATTTTTTATTAATTTCATATCTGTTTGGCCAGCCATTTTATTTCTCCAGTAATTTTTCTATCTTCTTTGTTAAACCTTTGGAAGTTGCTTCTTGGTTTATTGTTTCAATTGCTTTTTGGGCTAATGCAATATCTTCACCTTTTCCATCTATCCAAATATAACCGTTCTGCCCAATTTGAATCCTAGTTTGAGTATTTTCACGAATTGTTGTAATCATTGATCCTTGTTTACCAATAACACGAGGGACATTTGTTGGATCTATTTTTACGATAGTTCCAGAATATAATTTTCTACAATCATCCTTCTTCAGGCTAATTTGGTGTGAACCTGCAGCATCTACCATAAAGACTTCAGCCCATATAGCATCCCCAATTGCTAAAAATCTGGCAGTGTCACCGAATGGAACTTTCCAACTTGATTCACTGTGGTGTAATGTAGAGTTAAATGCAGATCCAATATCCATACGCCATATAGAAGGTCCGGTTTCGGCACATATTGCTACAATTTTATCTCCAGTTTTAGGTTTATATCTTCCAGTTATGGCATTTACATTAATGTAACCTGATTTGTCATGTGCGTGACCTAAAACGGAAGAATATATTCTTCCATCTTTTCGGAATATTCCTTTTCCAGGTTTACTTTTGGTTTCCACAAGGTCTCCAGGTAAAACTAACTTTCTAGCGCTTTCGCTATTTGATTTATTACTTGATTCTTCGCTCATTATGAATCATCCTTTTTTTTCCTTCTAATACAACCCTTCGCAAACTCGCCCCTATTTGAAGATTTCTTTAATTCAAAGCATTTTGGTTTCAGCAGTACCTTTTGTCAATGAACCCAAAGCATCTTCAAGTTTGGCGAATGAAGTAGCAGACATTTCCAGCATCCCAATCCAGCTCCCATCTTTTTGATATTCTTCACTTTCGATTTTACTTAAACTGGTTATTTGACCATAACATTTTCCTACATATATTGCCTGAATTTTAACGGCTACACGTATCTTTTCGAATGAAATAGGAATTAATGTTTTTATTAACTTTATTATTTTTTCTACTTGTTTATCCATGGTTTCCATAGGATCGACGGAATATCTGACTTCATCGATTGCATTCTCTATCCTTTGTGGCGGATGAGGCCCTCCAGTTTGTGGATTCATTGCATTTGCAACTATGTGGGCTACAATCCGTTTTCTTTTTTGTTCAACCATTTCCTTTCTTTGCTGGGATGTTAGTTGAATTGTTCCCTCGGCTAATATTTTCTTGTAAATGTCTATCAAGTCAGTTGTCTCGAAAGCGTTGTTTACAATACTATCTGGGGCTCTTTCTCCTTTGGTACTATCACTCCAAACACCATCAGCAGCGATGGCATCTTCCCAATCAATTTCATCACCTTCGCTATAGCTTTGTGCTGCTTTTGGATCAATCAAGATTTCGAAACGGTTACCTCCAGTTTCGTATCTGGCTATAACTGCGTCCTCAAGAGAAACCATTACTTAATTTTCTTTACAGCTTCGCCTACGCTTTTTGAATCTAATGTGTGAAAACCTTTACTAGCATTTATCAAGGCAATCTCGATAATGTCTGCTTTTAAGTTATTTTCATTTGCAGCAGAAAGTCCTTTTAGTCCTAAAGTTATGGCTTGGTTTTGAGTCATATTATCCTTGTATTCTTTTTCAAAGATTTCCATAACTTCGTTTCTTCCAGCCCCAATTCCTCCTGCTTTGTAAGCCATTAATGCGCCCGAAGGATCGGTTTCGTATAGATGAGGCCCAGAATCATCTACGCCTCCTATTAGCATTGCAGTTCCAAAGGGTCTAACTCCTCCATATTGAGTATAGCTTTGTTTAAAATCGCACAATTTTTTAACTAATGACCCTACGGCTAAATCTTCACTATAGTTGAATGAATTAACTTGACATTCAGTTCTTGCTCGATCAACTAATGCCCTTGCATCAGCTACTAATCCCGAGGTTGCACAACCAATGTGCCCATCAATTTTGAATATTTTTTCAATACTTTTGGGTTCAATCAGTTTAGAACTTAGTCTTTTGTCAACGATTAATACAACACCATCTTTGAATTTGACACCAACTGTGGTTGTCCCTCTCTTTACTGCTTCTCTAGCGTATTCTACCTGAAATAGTCTCCCATCCGGCGAAAATACTGTGATAGCCCTATCGTAGGCCATGTGTCCTGCTTGCATAAAATTCCCTTGATGCCACGGTCTCAGATGGTAAAAAAGGGTATCGGTAGGTGGCGTAATTATTAAACGTCCAGTATTTAGCACACCGTGCGCAAAGCTCTAGTCATTGCAATTTTGATACTGATTCCGGGTTGTTTAGATACTACACCTGAAGAGTTAAAAGGCATTGAAATTTTGTCTCCTACTGAGGTTATTGAAGGCGATCAAGCTGAGTTTAAAGCCCATGGCATAAAACCCAATGGTGGTAAATATCTATGGGACTTTGGGGATGAATTAGGTGGCTCTGGCGAAATTGTTAACCACGTTTACATAGATGAAGGGCAGTATACTATTACTTTGACTGTTATAGATGGCCAAGGAAGTATAGGTGTTGCTAAATCCCAAATAAATATTTTGCACCGTAATGAGGTGCCTGTAGCAAGTTTAGCATCTACATATGGAGGACAGGGTCAGACGATTAAGGTGAATAGTATTGCTTTCTTTGATGGTGGCTCATCAAGCGATCCAGATGGTGACGTCCTTTCCTTTGAATGGAATTTTGGCGATGGCACTACTGGGGAAGGAATCCGCCCCAATCATTTTTATGAAAGTGTGGGTAATTTTACAGTAACCTTAGTAGTTAGTGATAATGGTAATCTATCCAGCACAGCTCAAACTTGGTTAATGGTGATAATTCGCACTTACAGTATAAGTTTCTCAGAACAAACAGTTACAGTTCCAGCTCTAGCAGGGTATACGGCTGAAGGAGATACAACTCCTTTGACACATAATTATCCTTACAATCTTACAAGTGCATCATACCGTATTCAGTGGAGTGAAGATGAAGATGCGGATTCTGAAGATTCTCTTCTTGGCACTCTTAGACCCGATGATTTTTCGTTATCAGTTGCTACTAATTATCTGCTAAATCTAACTGAAAACAGTACTTCTGGAGAAATGTTGTTGGATTTTGGTGTTTTAGGGTTCATTCCAGAAAATCTAGTATTATCCTTTGAAAGTGTTGAAGAAGTAAACACCTACCTTTTCCAGAGTGGTTATACTAGCGCAAAAGGGCAAGGCATATGGGATACTACTATAACTTGCAATAATGCGCCTTCTATTGGATTCTTGATTGACTTGGATGATGGGAATGATTGGGTATTATTTGTAGAATATACTTACTATTCTGGAACTATAATTGAGTTGTAATTTTACTCTTCATCTAATCCTAGTTGTGATGCAAAATATGCTAATGTTTTATCAGGTGCATTATATTCAGTCCCGCCTTTTTCTTTAGCCATTTCTAAGGAGGCATAGGCGCTTTGAACAGCACCTCTAATGTTTTCTGGATTTCTTTTTAGAGCAAGATGGTAGTTGCATATGGCAAGATTGTGCCATGCTCTTGGTTCATCAGGATCAATTTCCGTTGCACGTTTATAATGCTCAGCTGCCCTTTCAAGTCGTTTCTCAATCCATGCTGAATTACCTAACCTAAGATAATTCTTAACATCCCCTTTTACAACCTCTGAAGCAAATTCTTTGTATTCTCCTCCCTCGTTCGAGTAACTGGTTTGGTTGTAATAGTTATTGTAATTGGTAGTTTTTTCGGTTTCAGTATTATGGCTATTACTAGTAATTTCATTTCTTGCTATTATCCCTGTAGTATCAGGTATGGGTTCATCAAACATCCCCGCTCCAAACATAGGTTCATAATTGTCTTCGGTTTTTTCTTGTATTTCAGGAGGGGTGTTTTCTATGGGGGTTGGTTCAATTGGTATTTCTATAGGTCTAGCATTAGGATTAATATGGAATCCACTAATTTTGTTAGAGAGACCAGCAATTACGATATCGGCTTGTCTTGAAGCACACACGCAGGTAATTTCTCCATCCGCCTGAAACTTCCCTAAAAGTTCACCTGTGTTTGAAAGATGATATACATGGTTATCATGTGAACCTGCAATCACTCCTCCATCATGTAAAGGCTCTACAGCTCTTACATATCCTCCGGTTTGATAATTCCATAATTCATTTCCTTCTCTGTCTAGGCAGTGTATTTTTTCATCCCATCCACCAATAAAGATTTCATCTCCTTCTTTGTCTACAGAGACATCCCAAAGTGAATCACTTCTTTGCTTCTCCCAACATAGGTTTCCATCATTATCTAAGCAATATAGATGTTCATCACCACATCCCATAATTGTGGTTCCGTTTCTAGATAGTCCAATACCAACCATAGCTCTGTTTGTAGGATATTCCCAAACTTGCAATCCCCCTTCTGTAAATAAGGAAATGGAATCTCCCGTTCCAATAACAATGAATTGCCCATTAGGATCTACAGCCAAGGACCATATTGATTTTCCAATAGTTTGTTCCCATTCCACACTTCCTAATGAGTTAAACATTCTAAGTTTACAGTCCTTTCCTCCGCAAATCACCTTGTTTCCATTTCCGATTATCGCTAGGCCGTGTATTCCTTCGTCAATCTGTTTTTCCCATATTACAGTTCCTGAACTGTCCGATAGTGTTAGTGTACCGTTACGGTCACCTATCGCAATCTTACTTCCGTCTTCTGAACATGCAATGCATATCACAGGACCTGAAATCATCAGGTCAAAAATAGACTTACTCGGCATGGGTTTATCGTTATGAGACACTGCGTTATTTATCGGTTGTTCTACTATTTCTTTAAACAAATAAATTTATATAAAGCGGGATTGTGGTAACGCACTGACTTTGAGTGTTATTTGGTTAAATGCCGAAGGACTACTCTTGGTTTTTCGCAAATGGTGTATAAAATGACAAGCAGTCGAATTGCATTCGTGTTCGCTATAGGACTGGCCGTATTGGCTTTGTTTATGATTAATGGAGCTGAAGCAGCAACTTTGAATGTTGGAGCTATGATTCCTGATGATGAGAGTAGAGTCGATGCCGTACGAGATATGCAATTTACAGTTGATTTTGACGATGCCGACGAGACTATTACTAGTCTTGAAATTGTCGTATGGTTTGATGGTACAGGGACCACTCACACACTAGTTTGTACTGACTGTGTCAGTCCGAGTCCAGATGGAACCTATGCAATAGCTGGGACTCCGGAAAGTCCTTTTCCTGCTGCAGGTACTCTTGTAGGAACACTTGGTTCTGAAACCATAAAATATGGTTTCATAGCATCTTACGATGAGGATGAAAACGGTGTGCATTGGCCAGGAGAAGGAAGTACTCATGATTCAAATGTGAGAGTTAACACATTACCCGTACTTTCAGATAATGCGGCAGTATCTGGTGGTGGAATGCCTGAAGACACTTACAGTTTGACTATAACATACACAGATGCTGATGGGCACGCAGGAACAGTAACGGCAACAGTTTGTGATGGAGATGGTGATTGTGACGATTCTTCTTTGACATTATCAAAGCAATCCGGAGATGAATCTACTGGGGCAGTTTATGGTACTGATTTCACAACGGAACTTGGAGGTACACTTACAGTTACAGTAAGTGCAACAGATTCAGTAGGGGATGATGCAGAGGATGATCGAACTACGACTTTTTCAGTAGATACAACAACTCCTTGGTTGAAAAATCCTTCAGTCTCACCTACGAGTGCAGGAGAAGATGACAACATTACGTTTTCAGTGATTTCTTGTGTCTTTGATGCAAGTACAACTGGAACACCAAGTGTGACCGTCGATGTTAATTCAGATGGCGGAAGCGCTATGTCAGCAGGTGCTGGCAGTTCTTTTTGTAAGAATGGAGTTATCTATTCATTAACAAGTACAGTTCCATGGTCTGATAGCTCACAAGCGGTCACTTTCTCAGCATCCAATGATGTCGCAGATGCTACTGATTTAGTAGGTCCGTCAGTATCCATAAATGATGCTCCAACACTTGCAGCAGGCACAGCTGAAAGACATTTCAACGGTGTCGACTTTGTTTTCAATGTTACAGCAAGTGATGCTAATTTAGATAATGGCGATACTATTGGAGTTTATGCTACAATCCAATTCGATTCATCAAAAGTGATGACTTGTGATACAGGTAATTGTACGCTCACAGTCGCTGAGGCTGATATTATAGATCAAATGGGAGGTGTGCGTACAGTAACGTTCTATGTAGAGGATGATTACTGGGGCGATTCTTTCTCAAATACATTTGCTCAGACTATTGATGTAACAAAAACAAGTAACTTTGTAATGGTAGATCCAGCAGATGGTTCTTTCCAGCCTGGTTCTGGTGATTATAATTTTACCATCACTAATAATGGTAATTATGAGGATACATTTACTATATCTGCAACAAGTGAGAATGGTTGGATTGGAACTTATGATGGAGTTGTTACAGTCGGTAAAGATGAATCTGAGGACTTTACAATAACTTGGGTTGTGCCTAATGCAGCCGCAGGCACTGTTGACCATTGGTCAATGGCTATTGCAGCAGGTAATGATGATTCACAAACAGACAGCCATTCGGGTACAACAACTGTTCTTTATGATAAATCGGTTTCAGTATCAATAGGAACTGACGCAGGTTCAGCAGTTCCGAATGGTCAAGTGACTTATTCGTTTGTTATAACTAATACTGGTAACGGAGATCAAGCATTTCCTTACGCAACAAGTTCTGCAGGTGATTGGGGTCTTGCTGGTGGTTCAGGTACCACAGCCACATTAGCTATGGGTGCTTCAGAAACAGTCGTAGTAACCCACACAGTGCATGAGGATGCAGATGCAGGAGATACAGACACTATTACGTTTGATGCAGACGGTGGACCCTTTGATGGAGCAGGGGGTACTGCAATAACTACAGCTGGACAAACATATGGAGCTTCTATTTCCTTTGGAACTAGTAATCAAGGTTCGACATTGAATCCTGGAGACAGTTTTACTATTAGTTATACTGTAACTAATGGTGGAAATGGCAATGATGATTTTTCAGTTTTCTTCGATGCATCTTGGATGATGGCCAGCTCAGGAACTACCTTGTCTTCTTTGGCAGCAGGCGCTAGTGGAACGGCAACAGCAACTATCACAGTACCTGCCGATGCACCTAGTGGTTCATCTTCAACAATAGCAGCACATGTGACTGGTGGTGGCGGTAGTTCTGATGACGCAGGCGCAGCATACACTATGACAGTAGCAGATAATACACGCTCGGTTTCAATTACTGGTGAATCTGGATATGCTATAAACAAAGGAGATACTGGCAGTGATACTGTTACAATAACTAACACAGGTGTTGCAGCTACTTTTGCAGTTTCTTCATCAAGTGATTCATTAAGCTTTGAGAGTTCTACTTTATCATTGGGAGCTGGTCAAAGTGGCACTTTGACTTTTACAGTTCATGCCGTAGTATCTGGTGATGTATCTTTTACAGTGTCTAATGCAATAGATAGTTCAGCAGATGTTTCACATACTTTTGCAATAACAGCTAGAGAATTCAATTCAGCACTTTTAACAACAGATACAGGAGATTGTGGGAATGCAGGAATCACTTGTGCAATGGATGCAGCCGGTGGTTTTGATAATGGCGAATACACTAATGCTGGAACATTCTTTACTACCATGAGTGCTACAGATGCTAATGGTATGACTGGAACACATACATTCTCTACTACTATAGCTAATGCAGCACCTTCAGTTACGACACCAATGGCTCCAACAGATACCATAGCACAAGATGAGCAATCATTTTCTTTTACGGTGCCAACAGATAGTGATGGGACCATTACTCAATTGGTCATAGACTGGGGTGATGGTAGCAAATTCACTTTTGACAGTTCAGCCTTGGCAGGAAAATCTGCCGTGGCAACTACTCACGAATATGCAGAACCAGGTGAGAAGACAATAACTGTAACTGCGTATGATAATTCAGGTGATAGTACAATACAAACTACAACAATAGAAGTAGGCGACCGAACCAAAACATTGGAAGGCAATTCTTACCTTTACAACCTTGTATTCCTTATTGGATTTTTCTTGTTAGGAGCAGTCCTTTCAGGAACTTCTTTTAAGATGCTACAAGGTGAAATAGCAGGAGATGAAGAAATGAACGACAGAGACCGACAAAGATTGGAAAGTGTAGAGCGCCGCATGGAGGGTTTGTCAGAGCGTGAAGAACTATTGGAAGTCTCCGCTTATGACGCATCCCGCGCGGCTACAAAGCTGGAAGAACATCTTTCAGCTTTCAACGAGATCCTGGTAAAGGCCCAGGAGATAGCAGCTGAAGAAAAGCTCAAAGAACTTGAAGCAGCTGAAGAAACCAGGCAAAAGGACGAAGAGCAAATGCAATTGGACTTGGAAGACCCAGATATCGAAATGGTAGCTGAGAGATTCCATGACGCATTGGGCAGACTTGTCAATGCACGTGGTGAACTATCTAAGATAGAAGAGCAATTAGCTTATATATTGAAGATGGAACGTGACGAACAGTTAGAGAAATTAACTGAAATGACAGAGTCTTATGAAAATACCAAGCGTAAAATTGGTGCACTTCAAACTTCTGCCGAAGCTAGAGACGCAGCCGCAGTTGAGAATAACATAATGAATCTATTGAGTGCAGCCGCTTCAGGAGGTTCTGTAGGTGGAGCTGATTTTGGTGACTTCGGTGACCCTGGTGGCGACGATGAATACGAAGTTGAAATATATGAGGATGAAGATGGTTCATTCTACTATATAGATCCAGATACTGGCGAAGAAGTACCTTGTGACGAAGACGGCAACGCACTTTAAGAATAGGAAACAAAGTATCTTGCCAGAAGCTTTGGTATAGTCTTGACTTTTGATATAGATTGGTGGTGGAAATTTCAGGATCAGATTAGTACACAATTCAATTTTTCACGTATTAGAGAAGTTGTTGCAGCACGCATGGTTACTCATTCAGGTTTTTTAAAATCATCAATTTCAGACTATTTTAAAGGCCGTGATTTGGTTTTGGTTGGTGCAGGCATAGAAACATCAATTCCAATCCCTACATCTTCTTTAATTGTAGCTGATGGGGCACTAAGGGCTTGTTTAGAAAGAGATATTGTTCCCGAATTAATAATAAGTGATTTGGATGGTTATCTTCCGGATATAATCTGGGCAACACAAAATGGTTCTAAGATAATTATACATGCACATGGAGATAATATTTCTCGGGTACACCAGTATTCAGCCAAGTTAAATCCAATATGTATGACATCTACTTATCCATCAGACAGTACTTTTTGCTGGGGTGGTTTTACAGATGGCGATAGAGCTACAATGATGAGCCTATCACTTGGTTGTACTTCGATAAAATTATTGGGCTTTAATTACAATAAAGTAGGTTCTTTTTCAGGTGAATATAGCCCTAGAAAAATGGATAAACTTGTTTGGGCTCAGAGAATTATTGATGAGTGTAAGCGTAGATCTAACCGAGTTTCTTATTGTTAGATACTGATTAATCGAATAAATGCATCTTCTAGATTGCTTACACCAGTACTATTCTGGATTTCTTGTACAGTACCCATTGCTTTCATTTTCCCCTGATCTATTATTCCTATTTTATCGCATAAAGTTTCTGCCATTTCGATTATGTGTGTAGATAGTAAAACAGTTCTACCATTGGCAGATAGATTTTTTATCCAATCCTTCAAAAGTTTCGTATATCTGGGATCAAGGCCACTTGCAGGCTCATCCAATAAAATCATTTCAGGGTCATGTATCAAAGTCATGGCGATAGCTAGTTTTTGACGCATTCCTTTAGAATAAGTACCAACTTCATGATAAATTTGTTCCCCTAAACCCAAAGTATCTGCATAATATTTCACTCGTTGTTTAATCATATCAATTGAAAGTTTCCTAAGTTTTCCTATGAGTTCTAATGTTTCAGCTCCCGTAAGTTTGTCATAAATCAATGGATTTTCAGGCAGATATCCCATCATAGATTTTGCTTTCAAAGGCATTCTTTGCAAATCTATATCACCTATTCGAATAGAGCCTCTTGTTGGTTTTAAGAGACCGCATAGCATTTTGATGGTCGTTGATTTTCCAGCCCCATTTGTACCCAATAATCCAAATACTTCTCCTTTTTTCACTTCAAAAGAAATATCTTTAGCTGCAGGCTTACTTCCATAATATTTGGTTAAGCCATTAACTTTAATCATCTGTCTCCGATGGATGGCTTAACTTAAGACCCCCTGTCTGTTAGTTATGCCAATTTACCAATAATGAATAAAACTTGGAAGACTAACATTCTAAACCGTATAGAAGTTTTCAACAAGATATGGAAATCCCTTGCGGATATTAATTCACCCGTCATTGTTGAGGGCAAAAGAGATACTAAAGCTCTAAGAAATTTGGGTTTCGGAGGAATTATTATAGAACTTAATGATGGCAATTCTGTCCTTTCAACAGTAGAAAATATAGCTAACAAATTTGGGCGAAGAAGCAAATTCGTTGTGTTAACTGATTGGGATCGTACAGGGGGGACTTTAGCTAAACAATTGAAAGAATATGGTGAATCGTGTGATTTGATTCCTAACCTTCGTATAAGACAAAGATTATCTGTTTTGAGTTCCAAAGAGATAACTTGTATAGAAGAATTACCAACTTTTGTCAATGCACTTAAGTCCGAGATTTAGTTTACAAGCTTAATTAGCTATCCCAAATAGTTTAATTATGGTCAATTTAATACATAATTATGATGTCTGAAAAGGTTACCGTGCCTGACGCTTCTGATTCTTATTTTTCTAAATTAGAAACTATTAGAAAAAATAGTGGGCAACCAGATACAATAGGCCTTTCAGATTCTGAGATAACTCATTTTCTTTCTTTAGATTCTAAGTTAGCAGTAGCTATAGATCAAGCATCCGATTATCATTTACATCTTAGAGAAGAATTGGGTGCCGGTTTGTTGATGGAAGCTGAAGCTTCCTTGATTAAAGAGTTGCAAAAAGGGTTTGTAAATTTTTATGCACCAGCTACAGTTAATCCATACATTGCTATTGCTGCTAAAGGGCCATGGATTGTAACTTCTCATGGGGCAGTTCTGCACGATAACGGAGGATATGGGATGCTTGGTTCAGGCCATGGGCCAGAGTCAGTGATTGAATCCATGTCTCAGAATTGGGTAATGGCTAATGTCATGACACCTTCATTTTCACAAAAGCGACTCGAAGAGAGATTGCGCAAGGAATTGGGTCACACTAGAGGAAGTTGTCCTTTCAGCCATTTTATTTGCATGAATAGTGGTTCTGAGTCAGTAACGGTCAGCTTGCGTATAGCAGATGTCAATTCAAATCTTTTGACATCTCCAGGAGCCCGTCACGCAGGAAAACAAATCAAACTTCTGGCAATAGAGCAAGGATTCCATGGCCGTACAGACCGACCGGCTCAAATTTCACATTCGTGCAAGAAAGGCTATGATACCAATTTAGCATCTTTTCGTGATAGAGATAATCTCTATCTTGTGCCTTCAAATGACATACAGTCACTCAGAGATGTTTTTGTGAAGGCTGATGAAAATAATGTTTTTATTGAACTAATGGCTATTGAACCCGTTCAAGGAGAAGGAAATCCAGGACAATGTATCGAAAGAGAATTTTATGACGAAGCAAGAAAATTGACCAAAAAGCACGGTTCATTGCTATTGATTGATTCTATTCAGGCAGGAATTAGAGGTCAAGGATGCCTTTCTATAATTGATTATAAAGGATTTCAAGACTGTGAGGCTCCAGACCTCGAGACTTGGTCTAAAGCTGTAAACGCAGGGCAGTATCCACTCTCGGTTTTAGGAATGAATTCCCGAGCTTCTGATCTCTATGTTAATGGAATATATGGAAACACTATGTCAACAAATCCAAGAGCATTAGAAACAGCTATTGCTGTATTAGATAATATAACACCAGATTTGCGCCAGAATATTAGAGATAGGGGTGTTGAATTTGTGGAAAAATTAAGAGTCCTTGCAGATGAATTTCCAGAGCATGTAGTCAAAGTTCAAGGTACTGGGTTGCTTTGTAGTATTGAATTGGAACCAAAAATCTTACCTGTTATTGGTTTTGACGCAGTAGAACCGTGGTGCCGTCGCCGTGGCTTAGGTGTAGTCCATGGGGGGAAAAATGCGATACGCTTTACGCCACATTTCTTTATAACTTCTGAAGAGATTGATTTGATTATTTCAATAGTACGTGAGGCAATTATACATTTCACTAAAAATTAGTTTAATTTAATTCACCTAATTCTTGTTCTACAGTATCTAAAATTTCATTTGATTTAAGTAATTCGACCATTCTATTATTGTCTCTATAGAGAGGCCTATCTTCATCTAAATAATCAACATATTTTCTTATGACTTTGTGTGCAATTGAGGTGCCCTTTCCCATTTTGCCACCTCTGATATCCAAAGCTTGAGCAGCAGCCATCATTTCAATAGCTAAAACTCCATAACTATTATCTAATATTTTTCTAACTTTTTGGCTTGTTGTTAATCCCATTGAAACAAAGTCTTCTTGATCAGCAGCAGCAGGAATCGATTGATTAGCCGCCGGATGTGATAAGATTCTTGATTCTACGATTAATGCATCGGCAGTATATTGTGACAACATCATACCTGAATGGAGCCCTGGTCTTTTGGTTAAAAAGGGAGGTAAACCAACAGATAATGCAGGATTTGTTAATCGGTTCAATCTTCTTTCAGATAAAACAGAGACCATGCTCAAGCCGGTTCCAATCATTTCCATTGGAAGAGCAACGGGCGTACCTTGGAAATTTGCTCCTGTCAAGACTTCAGCTTCTTCGGTTAGGAAGATAGGGTTATCCCCAACTCCGTTCAGCTCGATTTCAACTTGTTCAACTGCATAATTAATTGAATCTCTTAGTGTTCCAGCTACTTGCGGTGTTGATCTCATGGAATAAGCATCTTGAACTTTCTTCCCATCGCTGAATAATATTTCTGAATCCTTGGTTAAGATATTCAAATTTGCAGCTACTTTTTGTGAGCCTTTAAATCCTCTTAATTTATGAATTCTCTTATCATATGGTTTCATGTTAGCTTTGAGTGCTTCTAGAGTCATAGCTGCAGCAATATCATGCATCTTCATCCATCTCTGTGAATCGTAAAGGATAATCGCGGCAAGTGCCGTAAGTACATTACTTCCGTTAATCAAAGCCAATCCATCTCTTGCTTTCAGTTCTAAAGGCTTCAATCCTATAATTCCTAAGGCAGATTTAGAATCAATAATCTTACCTTCTACAAACATTTCACCTTCTCCCATCATTGCCAACGCAATTTGCGACATTGGCGCTAAATCACCACAAGCACCTACGGATCCTTTTTCACAAACAACTGGTGTAAGTTTGTTGTTTAACGAATCTAAAAGGTATTTGGTAATCTCACTTCTTCCTCCTGAATTTCCTTTAGCATGTACATTGATGCGCCCACACATAGCCCCTCTTACAATCTCAATATCCATAGGATCACCAATTCCAGCAGCATGTGAATAAATCAATAATTTTTGAAACTCTTCCGTTTGTTCTGGATTTAGCGTAACTTCAGAAAATTCACCAATTCCTGTAGTTATGCCGTACATAGTTTCATGGGCCTCTATCTTTTTCTGGAGCATTTTTCTACAGTCTTCAATTCTTCCCCATGCTTCTTTTGTAACTTCTAGAGTTTGGTTATTTCGGGCAACATCTACTAACTTAGCGATTGTCAAAGATTTACCATCTAATGCTATGCTCATTCCATGGTTATAATTAGCGTGTTAAATAAACTTCTTGAACTTCAAATACTTTTTATTGACCTATTATAGGGTATTGTGTCGGAATCAACCAAAAGTCAATTGCAGGAGCTAAAGATTGAAGCTATCTCTTATTGCAAATTAGGTAATTACACTAAGGCTGAAAATAGAATTAGGAAGGCACTTGAACTAAAGCCAGATAGCATGAATCTTCTTCATGAGTTAGCTAAAATTTTCTTAAAATCTAAGAATTATAGTAAATCTCTTGAAATATTGATGAAATTAGAGATTAGAGTTAACAAAAAAGATATATTGTATAAGGACATAGGTTTAGCATATTTTGGCATGGGTAAATTAGAAAAAGCGCTTGATTTTTCAGTAAAATCATTGAATAGGAATCCAGACTACATCGAAGCCCTTTTCCTAAAAGGAAAATCACTCCTCGAACTAGAAAAATTTGATGACGCTATGGCAATATTTAATCAGATTCTAGAACAGGATTCTAAGCATAGAGATTCACTTTATCAGAAGGGTAAAATCTGCCATAGTTTTGGAAAATATAGAGAATCACTAGATTTATTTGATCAAGTTTTAGAATTTAAGCCAAGAGATACTGAAGTTCTTGCAGCTAAGGGTAAATCACACGATGAGTTGGATGAGTACAAAGATGCATCTGAATCAATTAGGAAAAGTCTTTTAGTTGAAGATGAAGTGATATACAATGATAGAGGCGTTGCACTTACACGTTTAGGATACAATCACAAAGCAATAGATAGTTATCGACGGGCTATTTCATCAAATCCTAAATATGCCGTTTGTTGGTTTAATTTAGGAAAAGCTCTTTTTCGAGTAGGGGATCTTCAAGAAGCTCTTACTGCATTCAAGCAATCCACTGAATTAAATCCTAAAAATAGGAGTGCTTGGAATAATAGAGGGGTAACACTTAGACAGTTAAATAGGTTGGAAGAATCTTTAGATTGTTACGATAGAGCTATTACTCTCAAAAAGGACTATTCTTGGGCTTGGCATAATAAGGGCTATGTTCTCGAATTGTTGGATAGGCCTCGTGAATCCCTTGAATGTTATGAGGTTGCTTTGTCACATAAACCAGATCCGAGAGAGCATGGTGTGGCTGAATGGAAAAAGTTGAAAAAAGACACCCAAATAGCAATAGACAGAATCAATAAAATAATAGGTGATTGATTTGGACGTTGTCGATATTATAAAATCCGGGGAAAGCGTTTTAGAAAAAGGTAATTTCAAAAAAGCCCGCTCGAAATTCTTGGAAGCTTTATCTTTAGTTCCAGAAGATCCTCAATTACACAATAGGCTTGGAATGCTTGAAATGTCTCAAGGAAATCCTGAGAAGGCTAAAACTTATTATTCGAAAGCGTGTGAGTTAGCACCTGATGTTTCACGATACCATATGCGTTTGGGAGATTCGTTTCAGCGTTTGGGTAAATTTGAGGATGCAATTCATTCATATGCACGATCGTTAGAATTAGAGCCCAAAAATGCCCCAGCTTGGAATAATAGAGGTTTTGCAAATTTCAATATTAATCGTTGGAATGAAGCGCTAAGGTGTTATGATGAATCAATGAAATCAGATTCTAGTTATGCTGTGGCTTGGTATAATTATGGATATACGCTACAGTTATCAGGGCGTTTGAATGATTCTAAAGACTATTACCAGAAGGCTGTGGAATTAGATCCTGAAGATAAGATAGCTTGGAATAATTTAGCTAATGTTCACTATAATCAAGGACAATATGAACGAAGTATTGAAATATATAAGAAGTCTTTGGATTTAGATTCTGGATATGTAATTGCAGTTAATAATATAGGTAATGCATTAGATCACTTGCATAGATATGATGAATCAATACCATATCATGAGAAAGCAATAGAACTTGATTCTACATTTCATTATGCATGGATGGCTAAAGGTAGAGCTCTAACAAAATTAAATAGACCTGAAGAGGGTTTAGAATATATTGAAACTTCTATTGAATTAGATGGAGATGATCCCGATTACCATGAAGCCCTAGGCCGTTGTTTTATGGAATTAAATCTTTTCGACAAAGCACGCCATATTTTGAATGAGGGCCTTTCAATAGATGGACAACATGTTCCATGTTGGATGGCTTTAGGAGATGTAAGTCTTCATTTAAATAATAATTTGCGGGCATTGCAATGCTATGATGAGGCCGTACGTGCACAGGATATACTTTCAAGAAATCGAATGAGAGATTTAGATTGGATTGAAAAAGGGCGCATATTGGAACAGGCAGGTATAGTCTATGAAGGATTAAGGCAATATTCAAATGCAATATCAGTGGCTTTAGAGACTAGTAGGCCATATTTTAGATTGGCGGACATGTTGATTAGGTATGGTAAATCTATTGAAGCCGAGGAGTTTGTTAAAAAAGGATTATTAATAGATCCTGATTCTATTACAGGTTTCAAATTATTGATAGAAACAATGCATCCTAAAGATGTAGCCAAGAATTTAGAGTCTTTAAGTTCAAAGTATCCTGATTCTAGAATTATATCCTCATTAATTGGACGCAAATTAGTCGATGAAGATCCAAGTAGAGCTCTAAATTTCCTTTCGAAAGATGATTTTTCGGATTTAATTCTAAAAGTTCAATGTATGAAAAGTTTGGATAGAAAAAAAGATGCACTTGATTTTGCAAGGCTGGCAATTCACATTCATCCCAATAAAATTGAAGGATGGGTTTCAGCAGGTTGGTGTTCTTATGAATTAGGAAAATATGTTGAAGCCGATGAATACTTTGGGTCAGCCTTAGGTTGTGACATAACAAGTCCTGATGCATTGCATGGAAAAGCCTTAGTTATGAAGGCCATGAATAAGGATTTTTCGTATTATAACAAAGCTTTAGAATCTATAGATTCCGATCTCGTTATTTAGAAATCACTTCTTGGAATATATTTTCAATATCTTTAGAAACTTTTTGCCATGAAAATAAATCTTCTACTCTTTTTCTTCCTCTTTTTCCCATTTTCTTTGCCATTTCAGGTGAATTCCATATTTTTTCTAGTGCTTCTTTAATAGCTTCAGGGTCTAATGGTTCAACTATAAATCCTTCATCAGAGGAGATGACATCTCTGACCCCAGGAATATCACTTAGTATCAAAGGTTTACCAGAGGCCATGCCTTCTAGCCCCACTATTCCAAAAGCTTCTAATCTTGAAGTAGAAGGTAAGATTACTACATCTGTTGCGGCGTAATAAGCAGGTAGCCAATAATCAGAGATAGGCCCTACAAAAACAACGCGTTCTTCTAAATTTTTTTTCTTAGTTAATCTTTTGAGCCAAGAAAGATAGGGTCCATCACCTACAATTAAGAGTTTTCCATTTTCAGTGTAATTTATGGCTCTAATTAGTATGCCAATGCCTTTGTGTGGAACTAATCTTCCAACAAAAAGGGCAAGAGGTTCTCCATCTTTTGCGTATTTTTCTCTGATGAATTCACCTTTATTTTTAGGGTTAAAACGATCTATATCTACTGCATTTGGAACTACATCAACATCAATATCCCACAAACTCCTAGAGGTAATTGCATAGCTTTTTGTGGTGGAAATAACCTTGTCTGCAGTTTCTAGAGGATATTTCCCTAGCATTGATTGATATAAATTTACAGTTATGTTTCCAAACATTCCTTTTAGTTCTAAATCACAATGGTGTGTAACCACTAATGGTTTGTTTGATTCTTTAGCGCCTTTTGCCGCAAATCTTTCTGTGAAAGGAGGAGGTGAATGGACATGTACTACATCGGCATGACTTCTTCGAACAAAAGATTGGATTGAAGTTACAACTGGCGTATTGTATATGTTAATCAACTGAGGTAATCTTGTTATTTTTATCCCATTCAATCTTTCAATTTCAGGCATACGGCTGTAACGCGAAGTTAACACTTCGACTTCATGCCCTAATTTAATTAAATTCTCAGAGAGTCCCAATACATGTGATTCTACTCCACCAAAGTGAGGATAAAAATATGGTGTTACTTGTAATATGTGCATTATATTATTGTGCTCTGAGATTCGTAGGTTCCGGAAACTAAAGAATTAGGTCCAATTTTAACATTATTTCCAAGAATTGTTCCTGCATTTATTGATGCATTTATCCCTGTATTTACATTACTACCAATTATTGCGCCAAGTTTTTTTCGTCCTGTATTAATTTTCACTCCCTTGTGCACTACTATAATTTCTTTTTTATCTAATCTAAGATTAGCAATCTTCGTTCCAGAACCAATATTACTATTCTCACCAATTATCGAATCACCAACATAGTTGTGGTGTGGTGCTTTTGCACCATTCATTAAAATGGAGTTTTTTATTTCAGTTGAGGCACCTACTTTGTTTTTACCACAAAGTACGGTTCCTTCGCGTAAGTAAGAGTTTGGCCCGACGGTACAATCTTTCCCAATCCATACTCCCCCCTCAATATATGTTCCTGATTTTATAACTGAATTTTCTTCTAGATGTATATTACCTTTTATTACAACATTATCTTCAATAGTTCCTTTAATCTGATTTTTGAGGTTATGCATATATTTTTCATTTGCTGTAATTAGGTCCCAAGGGGCACCTATATCCTTCCAAAATCCTTGATATTCTAGGATATGTATATCATTTGATATATCTTGCAAAGCATCAGTGAGTTCATATTCTCCCCTAATTGATTTTTCTATATTATCAATAGCATCGAATATTTTTTCGTTGAACAAAAAGATTCCTGCATTAATTGTACTTTTACCACTTATACCTTTTTCATTTATTGAAACTAGGCGGCCATTCATACTTTCTATAACTCCAAAATTAGAACCATCTTTGACATTTGTCACCATCATAGTCAAGTCATTTTCCTTTTCTTTTAGTCGTTCTAGATTTTCCGAATCGACAATTAAATCACCATTTATGCAATAGAAATTTCCTTGGATTATATTCTTAGCTTGATTAACTGCGTGCCCTGTTCCTTTTTGCTCTTCTTGAATAATATACTTGATATCAATACCGAATTTAGTCTTTCCTAAGTAATCAGACAGTTCTTTCATTTGGTAACCTATCAAAATGTATAATTTCTTGACACCTACTTTTCTCAATTCTTGAATTTGCCTTTCTATAATAGGTAGTCCGCATATTGGTAAGAGAGGTTTCGGGATATTCTTAGTTAAGGGCCACATTCGTGATCCTTTTCCTGCTGCCAAAATCAATGCATTTTCAATCACATTTTCTCCTTAATTTTCCTTATTAAAAGTGCATTTATTTTTGCACCGTCCATTTCGCCTCTGAACTCAGACATAACTGGCCCCATTAAAGGACCGATAGCTTCCATTCCTCTCAGCTTGATGAAATCAATTTTTTCATCTATTAATTTGTCAATAAACTTAACAACATCTTCTTCTATGTTTTCATTTTTAATTTTAATATCCTTACCACTATTAGCTTGGATTAACGCATCTTCAATTCCTTCTTTGGCTATTTTACCTTCCTTAACTAATTCCAAAACTTTGGTTATTGCATCTTCTTTAATTATTTTTCCATTTTTTGACTTTAAATTGGGTAATGTGTGTAGTAGCAATCGTGAAATAGTCTTAGGCTCTTCATAATATTTCATAAAATTTTGGAATTTTTCATCTAAATTTCTCGATACGATTTGTTTTGATTCTTCATCATTAAGTGGCATTTCACTTTCTCTTTGATCCAAAGTCTTCGGTGCTTTGACTTTGATGTTAGTCAATATCATTGGGGGGATATCAGTTTCTGGATACATTCTTGAAGCTCCAGGCATTGGTCTAAGAAATCGGGTCAAACCATTTGGCGTCACACGTCTTACTTCTTTTGGCACTCCGTTGACTTTAATCCTCTCAATCACTCTTCTGATAGCATCTTCAGCTATATTTTTTTCACCAAAGATTAAAACAAACGCATCATTGTCTTTACATTCTAGTAATTGATGTAATTTCTTAGTTTCTTTACTACTTATACCATATGCAGGCAATTCATCACTATGCATCAAACCTTGTACTCCAGCTTTTTTAGCATAATCAGATAGCTCTCTTCCCATTCTAATGTGTCCTTCTGGAGATTTCTTTGTACCTAATTTTTCTTTCCATCCTGTTAATTTACAAGCTATAGCCGTTCCTCTATCTTTAGAAATATGTTTAGTAACTTCCATTGGTTCAGAAGCTTTAGTCCCAGATAAATCTTTCAGGTTCTGTTGACGTCTTATTTCATTTTCAACTACTTTAGCCATGGTTGACAAATCTTGGAAACCTTTCAATTCTACACGCTCTCCCCCATCAATTGAAACATTAACATCTTGTCTTATTGTTCCTAATCCTCTTTTTACTCTGCATGCTCTCAATAGACGCCCTAAGGCTTTCGCAGCCATTTGTACTTGTTTTGGCTCTTTAAGCTGTGGTTTAGTAGTAATTTCAAGAAGAGGAATCCCCAAGCGATCTAACAAGTATTCATCTTTATTTTCTCCATGTCGGCATGAATCCTCTTCCAAACAAATTTGTTCAATTTCTATAGTCTCATTTCCGTATTCTATTTTCCCACCAGTAGCAACTAATGCAGTTCTTTGAAAACCACTTGTATTTGAACCATCTACGACAACTTTTCTCATAAAGTGCATTTCTTCGATAACACTCGCACCAACTAATTCTGCAAATTGCAAGGCTATCTCTATAGCTTCTCTATTTGGCCCCCTAGGCGGTTCTTCATCCGTATAAACTAAACAATTACAACTTTTGTTAAAATAGGTGAATTCTCTAACACCCTCGGCCTTTGCAGCGACATCGATAGTTCCCATTTCACTTGAGGTGGCGTGTAGTTTTCTAACAAAAACAGAGTCATTCCCTAGATCTAAGGAATCACAGGTACAGAAAAGTTTCCTACAATCAAGCTGCTGATGAATTTCTAGCCCTGCTTTCACAATTTAGTTGCATGGTTCTAGTTTTTAAAAGAAGCGGTGAACAGAAACTTGTATTTTTTAAGGTAAAACAAAGCTATAATTCCTATTATAGGTCCTATAATCAAAAATCCTATCGCTAGTACGGAAAAAAAAGCTCCAATTTGTGCGTTATTGTATGATTGTAGTGTGTACGTCATCCAAGCCCCCCATAGTCCTATTAGCGAAAAAATAAAAATTAGGTTTGGGCACCACGCACCTATTTTGAGATACGGAGTATCTTCTAAATTGATTTTTCCGGTGCCTTCTCCCATTTCAAAGGTGAATCTATTGA
>JAPYSZ010000001.1:24993-27688 GCA_029941645.1 Candidatus Poseidoniia archaeon | reverse complement strand
CCCATTAACACTAATATATTTTTTTCATTGCAAAGAGGGCATTCAAAGTCAATTTTAACCATTATTATGCTACTTCAGGTCCACTATTGTTATTATTGGACCTCTCACCTTTTTTACCAATTTTTATTTGTGGAATTTCTACTTTGAATGGAGGAGGTAAATTCATTTTTTTGGCTATATTCAAAACTTCAAACGATCCTTGCGCTAAGACCCTATTATGTATCACTTCAGCAATATCATCGGGTAATTTGTGTTCCTTTTGCCACTGTTCGTCACTCTTCTGAATAATTTCTTTTGATTCATCATGATATCTTATTTCACAATCTAATTGGACTATGCCCAACAATCCATATGAGACTGTGTACCTAGTTTCAACAATCAATTCATTTTCATTATTCTTTCTGACAGAAACAATATTGGTGTTATGATCTATTCTTACTTGCTTTTGTGGTCCCGATTTACGGTGTCTTTTTGCTTCAATACCAATTATTTGGAAACCTTTTGCAGGCATAATTCCCTTCATGAAGGCTAGTTATTGATACTATCCTTATGTGGTAATGGTTATTCTTATTAGCCCCTTTCTCTAGAATAACATAATGTATAGAGCTTTGGGAACCGCTTTGATGGTCGCAATGATTGCCTTTGCAGGATGCCAAGATATAGAGCCAAGCAGAACGATTATATCATTACAGATTGATTCCGATGGCGACGATACTTGGGTTTATCTTTACACTATACCTAGAGTAAAAATGGACAACTTGTCTTTCGATGTGGCAGGAAATAAAGACACGTTTAGTTCTGTTTTTAGTCATCAGATTCATCTCTCTAGTACAGACATGGATAATTTAACAAAAGATACTGATGGCTTCTTTACTTTTTCAGCTGAGGCAGATTTAAGCAATGTTTTTTGGGCTTTCACATGTAAACTCCGTATTAGTGAATTAGTTAAAAATAGTGAAGAACCAGTAGTAGCAGATGTTTTAATAGATGTTAATGATGAAGAAATCACTCAAGTGTGGGAATTACCGTATAATATGCCATTGGAGTTTAAAGTATGAATATAACCAAGACACCGTTTGTTTATCAGGCTACGATTGGATTAGTTATAGCCTTTTTAATCTACCTTATGCTTTTGAATTTTGGATATATTGATTTTGACGTTAGTGATTTACTAATTTTTTATTCATTTTCCGTATATACCGTTTCTTTGGCGGCAGTTTTAGGAGGTATTCTTATGGGCATGTTTATTGCTACACGGGCGCTTTCTAATCAAGGTTTCACACCTTTTGAAGTATCTATGCTAAAACTTAGAGATGACGTACATAATCTGCAAAAAGAATTAAAATCAATATCTAAAGCTTTAGAAAATGGCAAAAATGACGAAGAAAACGGTAAGTAATAATTATATAAACTTTCTACCTTATCTATAATTTATGTCTAAGGGCGCTTATAGTATTCTAGTCACGCTACTCGCACTACTTTTGGTTTCACCTATTGCAGGCATAAATCATAGTAGTATAGAGAACAATTCAGATTTATTATCTAATACTTATAGTGATTTAGCAAGAGGAGATTATGAAGTTGAGATTGAGTTTGCAGATGGAAATGAAGGTATCATGGGGGCAACTCGCAATGAAGAAGTAATAGCAGAGTTTGTGGTTTCCAATACAGGTACTTTTGATGACATTTATGATCTTTCAGTTACTTGGGATGATGAATATGAGTTGGGATGGGATGCTTATCCTGCGGAAGCAGAGGTGTCCGTTGAATCCGGTTCTCAGGAAGTTATTTCATTTACTTTCCAAGCACCAGTACAAAATGCCTATGAAGGTGATTCAATGGACTTCACTGTTGAGGCACGCTCTCAAAGTTCATCTACTACAAGTGACGATATTCAGCAAACAGTGGAAATAGATATGATATATGCCGTTGATATTTATTTGCGCGATCCACCTCAAAACGGTAACAGAGGCGAGTCAGTTTCTTATTCAATTGAAGTCAAAAATGTGGGTGAAACAAGTGAAGACTTTGCTATAGAAATTGGCCAATTACCTTGGGACTGGGAGGCGATTCCTAGTGTTTCTTCGATAGAATTAGGTCCTGACGAAACTGACACTTTTACTTTAGTAGTCAACATTCCAGATAAAGCTGCAGAAGATGAATATGCAGTAATTGAGACATTTGCTCGTGTTCAAACGTCATCTTATGATTATATTTATGGTTTTTGTGAGAGTAATACTACAGTTAATGACGGGCTAATTTACGGAGTCGATATAATCCCGGATGCCTTTGAGAAACAGGTCATACCTGGTGGCCAAATATTATACAATCTTTATGTGACAAATGAAGGTGATGAAACAGATTCATTTGCTTTAGAATTAGGCGATGTAATGAGCGATGGTTGGGGTTCTAGTCTCAGCCAGTTTACGATTAATGACTTAGGTCCCGGTGAAGAAACATTAGTTAGTATGAACGTAACTAGTCCTGATGATTCTGTCGAAGATGATTGGTCATTGTCATTTGTTGAGATTTATTCCATTAATAGAGATCAATTTGGTGATTCTGTTGAGATGAATACCTCTGTCAGAATACCCGTAAGAGATTTGAGTTTGACAGTTGATCAAGCTGAGAGGAGCGGAGATCCAGGTACAGTTGTCACATATATGGTCAGTCTTGAAAATACAGGAACTGATCC
>JAPYSZ010000001.1:19897-24893 GCA_029941645.1 Candidatus Poseidoniia archaeon | reverse complement strand
TCTTGGGAATCAGGATATGTTCTAAATCCTGGCGATGGTTCAACTATTGGTATTGTAATAACAAATCTTGGAAATAGTTATCAATCCTATACTTTTGAATCAGATGAACTTCCATCTGGTTGGACTTTTGATGGATTTCCGCACCAAACAGATGATTTAGAACCATATGGTGGTGAAGAATCATTTATAGTCAATTTCCAAGTAGCAGATAATGCAAATCCAGGTTATGTAAACTTCACAGTTGATGTTATACTTGATGAGGATGATTACAAAGTCACAGAACTTATTATTTCAGTTAAAGTTGAGTATTATGCTGAATTTGCTATCGATGTTGTTGAAATTGAATCTTTTGCAGGACCGGGTGAAACGCATACTTTCAATGTCGACATAACTAATAATGCCAATATCGAAGACGACATTAATTTAGAAATCACAGGATTACTAGAGGGATGGGATACCTGTATTTTGGTAAATCAAGTTTGTTCCTCAAAAATATCGATTGGAAAAGGTAAAACATCATCCTTTATTTTAGAGATAACTACTAATTCAAATGAAGCTGCAAATACAGTCAATGGCGTTTTCTTACACTTAGAGGCCGTTTCCGGTTTAAATAGTAAAGAGTCTCATTTTGATACTTTTACAGTCTATACAAATCCAGTATATGATTTGTCAGTAGAAATCCCATCGGATAGAAAAGAGGGTACCTCTGGTGAAACAATTCCATTCCAGATAGTAGTGACCAATGAAGGAAATGCTATAGATTATGTTAGTTTGCCTTCTCCATTAGCACCCGCTGGTTGGCTTACCTCTTTTTCGGAATCATCGTTTACTTTAGCTCCTTTGCAATCTAAGACAGTATATCTTAACATAGAGGTACCGGCGAATGTTTATGGCGGTGAGAACATGATTGAGGCTATAGTTTCATCTGATCAGTCTGGTGAATCAATCGATCTGGATTTTGTTGTTTATGTCGAGGAAAAAGCTGATGTTGACGTTGAACTTAAAATGACGGCGGGAGAGGTTACAGCAGGCACGATAGGCAGGTTTACAGTGAGGCTTTCTAACAATGGTAATACTATTGAAAAGTTGAGTTTAACGATGGAAGGTAAACGCAAGTCTTGGTTCACATTACCTTCAGATACGATAAGTTTAGAGCCCGGAAGTTATGAGGAAATAATCATCGAAGTTAAACCCCCTATAATGCAGGCAGCAACTGAAACTTCAGGAATGCTCAATGTTACATTGAGTACAGATGCTTCAAAAACTACAAAATTGTCATTACCATTCGCAGTTCTAAAATCAGACCTAGTTATTGATGAACCCATAGATGAAGAAGAAGATAGCTTACTTCCAGCACCAAGTTTCATATCGGTGATTTTGATTGTATCACTCTTATCGAGGCTCATTAGAAGAAGATAGTTTGTTTTGCAGGTGTCGTGTTGGCAACTAATACTTTGTCTGGCAAAGAGAAGGATTTACTTCGTTTATCTCAAGTTTTAGAAGAATGCAGCTCCAATAGTAGTAAAGATTTTAATTTTAAAGATATACCATTAGATAAGTTAAGGAAAGCTAGTATAATTCAGGCTAAAAAGGCTATTCAAAAGAGTTTAACTCCAGACAAAAATCTTATTCAATCAATAGAAGCATTAGATGATGCGCATACTACATTTAATCTAATGTCGGAAAGATTTACAACTTGGTATTCACAATTAACAGGGAGTCCCCGTTCTAGGTTAGAAAAAATTTTACAAAAGACAGATTTACCTTTACAAATGATTCCTCTCAAAAAGTATATTCTATCTACCAAAGATTTGATTTCACAATTATCTAGCTATTTAGATTCTGAATCTCCTAAGATTTTTTCAAATCTTGTGGATATACTAGGAACACAGTTGGCAGTTAGAATAGTATCATTGGCTGGAGATCTTTCTAGATTGGCTCGTATGCCAGCATCGACTATTCAATTACTTGGAGCTGAAAAAGCACTTTTTAGGCATATGACTGATGGCAGCCCCCCTCCAAAACATGGAGTTCTTTATCAGCATCCCAAGGTCAAGAAGGCTAATGGAAAAGATAAGGGCCGTACTTCGAGAAAAATAGCAGGTAAAGTAGCAATCGCTTCTAAGCTAGATTATTATGGAGATAAAAATGAGTGAGAAGAGCGAAACCAGAACTTGGCCAAATATCTTTGGTTTTGGATTATTGATGGGTGCAGCTGATGCAGTTCCGGGTGTAAGTGGTGGTACTATTGCCCTTATAATTGGAATATACCTTAAATTAATTAATTCAATTTCAGCTTGTTTGGACATTATAAAAGATACATTTTCTTCAGAATCCATGCCAAAATTTTTCTCAGCTTTTAAATTTCTTTTTCCATTGGGTTGCGGTATGTTATGTTCTTATTATATCGTCACCAAAATTTTGATAGGTCCCGAGGATTCACCAGGTTTTTTGAGACAAGATGTGACCGGACCTTACATTTTCGCTTTTTTTTTTGGTTTAGTACTTTTTAGTATCAAAGAACCGTGGAATTTGGTTTCAGTACCTGATTCCAAACACTATTTTTTGGCGGCAATAGGGGCATTGATGGTTTTCATTTACACCAGTTTTACTTTAGAAGAATCATCTGGTGACAATAAGGTGATGCTAATTGTTGGTGGTGTTCTTGCTCTTACGGCTATGTTATTACCTGGCGTAAGTGGAGCCTTAGTTCTTTTAACTCTTGGACAATACCATTCGATTGCTAGTTCATTCCATGGCGGAGACCTAGAACCGCTTATGTATCTTATTTTAGGCGGTATCATCGGTTTGTTTACCTTTGTTCCATTTATGCAATACCTGATTTCTGAATACAGAGATAATACGATGGCAATTTTAACCGGATTAATGTGTGGTTCCTTGATTACATTGTGGCCTTGGAAAGCAGATTATGATGCCGAAGGTTTATCTCCTAATCTTGGAATTAGTCAGATTCTTGATGATTTTGCACTAGTATATATTATTACAACATTCATATTTTTTGCAGGTGGAATTGCGGCTTCTTATGGGTTGAAACAATTGGAAGTTAAAAACAAGTCTTAATCACTACGAGAGCTTTTAAAAAACCCCCCCTGTGAAAGGCAACAATGCGAGTACTCATTGCGGGTGCTGGTGAAGTTGGATTTCGTGTCGGGCGAGACTTAGTTTTTCGTGGACATGAAGTGACTTTAGTCGATTCCAACTCCGCCGCTGTAAAACGGGCCCAAACCCTAGATGCTCAGGTTTTCCAAGGTAATGCCGCTTCTGCTAAACTATTGTTTGAAGAAGCGTCTTTGGAGGATGTAGATTTATTTATTGCCGTAACTGGTAAAGATGTAGTCAATTTGGTAGCCTGTTCTATAGCTAAAAAGGCAGGATGCAGTACCATAGCGCGTGTAAATAATCCTGATTTAACAGATTTGCCTGAAAATTACGATCACCAACAACTGTTTGGCGTTGACGCTTACGTGTCACCTGATGAATTGGCAATGCATCGTATTTGGCAAATTCTTTCACGCCCTGCACTTACACGACTAGAACATTTTTCGGTAGGTAAACTTAGAATTTTAGAAGTTCGATTAAGCGATAGTTCACCTTCAGTTGGTCGGCCTTTAGCTAATATCAATTTACCACCTCATTGTCGTATAGTATTGATAGCAAGAGAAGAAGGAGTCATTATTCCAAAGGATACAGATGTCCTTATGCCGCGAGACAGACTTCTAATTCTCTTAAGTGAGTATAGTGAATTGGACCTTTTATCTGATGCACTGGGAATTCCTAAAGAAATCACCGATGAACGAAATATTAAACGTATTATGATAGCCGGTACAAGTCGTATAGCACTCAGACTGGCTAAACAAGTATCTAGACGTTATAAGGATGTTGAGATTTACATTGCAGAACCAGACCGAGAGATGGCAGAAGTTGCAAGTGCACAGTTACCCGAAGAGGTCCGTGTTTTGGTAGGATCTTCTACCGATAGGCATTTTTTGAGAGAAGAAGGTATTCGCTACGAAGATTTGTTTGTTGCAGCTACAGATAGAGAGGATTTGAATGTTCTTAGCTGTTTATTAGCAAAAAAAGAAGGAGCCAAAAGGACTGTGGCGTTAGTTTATCAGACGGAATTAGAGTATGTTGTACAAGACACAGGAATTGATACGTTAATCAATCCCAAAAGAGTTACAGTTAATGCTATTGTAAATAGAGCGACTTCAACAGATGAAATTGAAGGAATGGAAGAATTAGAGGGCGGAGATGCTTCAGTTAGGGAATTCTTGATTAAAAACAGTAATGGTAAAACAGGAAAGAAACTTTCAGACCTTAATTTGCCAGACGATACACTGATAGCGATGATCAATAGGGACGGTGAGGCTCTTTTCCCTGACTCAGAATCAATTCTTCAGGAAAAAGATCATGTTCTTGTTTTCACACTCAAAAACAAACTTCCAGAGGTGGAAAACTTTTTCCATTAATTGATGAGAATAAAACTCATTCTGAGTCTTACAGGTACTATAATCGCTTTTTTTGGATTAACATTCCTCCTTCCAATGGCTGTTGGTCTGTTTATGGGCGAAAAAATACAGAATATAGGGTGGATGTTTGGTTTTCCAATGTTTTTGAGTTTACTAATAGGTAGTTTTCTGCATTATTATTTTTATTCCGAAGAAGATATTAGGAATCGTGAGGCATTTTTGCTAGTTACAGTTGTCTGGATTGCCATGGTAATTATTAGTGCGTTTCCTTTTGTTGCAGCCGAAAACTTATCTCTAATGTCATATGAAATTGGTATTGCTGGGGCGATTTTTGAGTCTATGTCAGGATTGTCTACAACAGGCGCTACAATTTTTGATTTAGAGACTTCCAATCCTGTAAATATTCAACAATATGATGAGGGCTATTTTGATGCCCCTAAGTCTCTTCTTTTATGGAGATCGCAGACACAATGGTTGGGAGGTATGGGTATTATTGTACTAGCCAC
>JAPYSZ010000001.1:0-19797 GCA_029941645.1 Candidatus Poseidoniia archaeon | reverse complement strand
TATGGAGATCGCAGACACAATGGTTGGGAGGTATGGGTATTATTGTACTAGCCACGATTATTTTTTCTCGTCTTTTTGGAGGTGGAATTCAAGTTCTTCAAGCTGAAATGCCCGGAACTGGAATAACTAGACTCAAACCCCAGATGGCACAAACAGCACGCCTCCTATGGAGTTTGTATTTTTTGATGACGGCCGTAGAGATTACGTTGTTAACGTTGTTAGGTGATGTGCCTCTCTATGACTCAATTTGCAATTCCTTTTCAACAGTTTCAACAGGTGGTTTTTCTCCCCAGAGGGATTCTATTGGTTCTTATGATAGTCCTTTAGCAGTAGGTATAGTAACATTTTTCATGCTGATTTCAGGAATAAATTTTGTTATTCTTTACTATGTATTTAATCACTGGATTGATTTCTCTAAATCATTTTCAAAGAGGGTACGAACTTCTTTTCAAGTTCTGAGAGAAAATGATGAATTGCGCTTTTATTTTTCACTTGTTTTCATTTCGTTTACACTTATATTTGTAAATCTTATTTTAGAATCTAAAGAATCTTCAAATTGGGATACCAATTTTAGTCACTCTGCATTTCAGACAGTTTCTCTACTGACCGGTACTGGCTTCACAACGACAAATTACATGGACTGGCCCAAGATGTCTATTTTTGTTTTGTTATTATCTATGTTTACAGGAGGGTGTGCAGGCTCTACTACTGGTGGAATAAAAATGGTTAGAATTATGCTGCTTTTTAAAGCATTGAAAAGGGAATTGCTTCTAGTTATACATCCTCGCGCAGTCATTAAGCTTAGAATAGGGAATAAAGTCTTAGACGAAGGTTTATTCCGTAATGTTGGAGTTTTCTTTTTTATATTTATTATTCTTTTTTTGCTGGGTTCATTGATAACCCTGTACCTCGAACCTGATTTAGGATTGATAGACGGTATATCAACTTCTCTTTCTTGTCTATCCAATATTGGCCCCGGAATCGGAGTTATTGGCCCTACTGAAACATACAATAACTTTTCAGATTCCACTTTAATTTTTCTTTCAGCCTTGATGATGTTAGGTCGTTTAGAAATTATTACAGTTTTACTTCTATTTTATCCAGATACGTATCGAGACTAAGCATAACTTGCTTATGCATCTGTTTTGTAGATAGTTTATGTCTGAAGAAGATGACACGGCTCCTGAAATCCCAGCCTTAGTGAAAAAGTATGTTCCAGGTGTTACTCGAGGCTTGTCTTGGGCTAAATATGGCAAAGAGAAGGGAAAAGGAACAGCTATGAAATCTGAAGCCTTTCAAGAAGCTAAAGCTGAAGGTTTTGCCACGGCTTTGAAAGCTCCTTCAGGTGAGACTGCTAATCAAATTTTGAAGGATGCAACAGATGGTCTTTGGAATCGTGCTAGAGAATTGACAGAGAAAGCTAAGGAAGTATCACATCGAATTAACAGTCAAAAATCTAAGAAAGAACGTGAAGATGTTTTAGCTTTAGCTAGAAAAGCTGCAAAAAAGGCAGGTGTGCAAGCAGCTATCGCGGCAGGCTGGGAACAAGGTTGGAAAGAAGGTATTCAAGAACGTGATTCTGAGAATTCAGATTAGTCTCATTTGCGTGCTTCGGATATATGTTCCACTCCGTGTCAATTCTTCAATAATATCGGACAGTTCAATATCTTCTGCAAAAAGTTCTTGGATTTGATTTTCATTAATAGCGACACTAATGAATTTAGTTCTCCCCTGCCTACCTAAACTAACAATTTTAGCATGAATCAGGCCTTGCATATCTAATTCAGAGATTACATTACTTATTCGCCTTTGACTTAAATCTTCTAAATTAAAAAGTTTACAAATTTGTTTGTATGTACTGTAAACTTCTCCTGTTGTCTGTTGGCCATTTTCACGTTTGCCTTGATTAACAATAGTACTGGCTAGCGTAGCCTTATGGTGAATCGGTAAAGTTGTGATTATGCTTCGAACTTGATCTTTTTCCATTACACTCTGAGCTTTAATCACATATTTTGCAGTAACGATTTCACGATTATCTCTTTCAGCCAATTCAGCTGAGATTCTTAGCAAGTCAAGTGCCTTTCTAGCATCTCCATGTTCTTGGGCAGCTTTACTAGCACAATAAGATAATACTAAGGGTTCCACAATATTGTCCTTAAACGCAAGTGTTGCTCTCTGTGCAAGTATTTCCTCAATCTGAATGGCGTTATATGGGGCAAAAGTCAGCGATTCTTCTCCTAATCTAGATTTTACTCTTGGATCAAGCCATGAAGTGAATTTTGTATCATTTGATATTCCGATTAAGGATATTTTTGAATTATTCAAATCTGAATTTAATCCAGTTAAGTGGTAAAGGATATCGTCCCCATTTTTACTTACTAGTGCATCAATTTCATCCAATACTACGATAGCAATACCTCCATTATCATCAGCTTTTTGCTTCAAAGCTGCATAAACTTTATCAATTCTCCAACCTGCATGCGGTATAACATCCTCCCATTCACTAGAATAAGTTTTACCAATATTTGTCAGAACACCATATGGCGTATTAGTTTGCTTACAATTAATATATGCCGTATGAATTTTTTTATTTTCTTTGGCCGCCTTTTGCATAATCTGATCAGATATGTATTTTGTAACTGCAGTCTTTCCAGTTCCTGTCTGGCCATATATTAAGATATTGGAGGGCCGTGCACCATATAATGCAGGCTTTAGGATATTTGCAAAATCATTAATTTCATCATTTCGATGTGGAAATTCAGAAGGTACAAATGTAGAAGAGAGGGCCTCTCTGTTCTTGAAGATTCGTTCTTCACTCATCAAGCTATCAAAAACATTGCGACTTCTTGAATTTTGTCTTTTTTCCATAAATAATAACTCAGCTACTAGCAGGACTTTAGGTATAGCCTGCCAGCTATAAATCAAACGGGGTCTTTTCATTTTCAAATAGTTTTTTAAAGGCAGATTTTCCAATCTATTTTTCGCAGAATATAATCTTTTTAAGTTTACATTTGTTTTACAAAAAGTGTTTTCTTCTCTCCCTAATTGGGTATGACTTGTCCGTCAAAGAAAAAGAAATAATTGCTTGGCTTTCAGAGCGTAAGTTAATGCCTTCACCCGAATTAATAACTCATGTTGTTAACCATCCCGAAGGTTTAGTTTTACTGAAAAAATCGATTGAATCACTGAATGGTCCAAAATTATTTTTGAGTGTATCAGATTTATTAGTTGATGAGAATCCAGAACCTCCTAAACCAATCAGTAGGCCTAAAGTTGCAGACATACCTCCTATCGTAATCGAAAGACAGATTGACAAAAGTATGTCTGATGGAAAATTGGAAAGCTTTGTTTCATTATTTAATGATAGATTTACCACACTCTCTCAGTTAGTACGCCGTAATCCTTCAATGAGAAGTGCTGGAACTTTATCTCGATTGCATCCAGATGAAGAAAATCAAGTTATAGGAATGGTGGCTGAAATAAATACATTCTCAAATGGTAAAACTAAAGTTGTTATTGAGGACACTAATAGTCGTCTAAATTTGTTGCTAAATGAAAAGGATGGTCAATCACTAAACTTATTGCATGATGAGGTCATTGGGGTTTCAGGAAAACTCAATAGACAAGGTGATATGCTTTTTGTAAATTCACCAATAGTTAGACCACATCTTGGCCGTTATCGAGAAGCAGCTAGGTCGGATGAGCCGTACATTGCACTTTTCATATCAGATATTCATTTAGGGAGTGGAACTTTCAAGGAGAATGAATGGAATAAATTTATTTCTTGGCTAAATGGTGAGGTTGACTATCACAAGGAATGGATTCCTGATCCTGGATATCTTGTGATTGCAGGTGATGCCGTAGATGGTATCGACTCATACCCTGGCCAAGAGGCAGATTTATCCATAACCGATGTTTGGGAGCAATATGCCGTTTTATCCAAATCAGTTTCTAGGATTCCTACAGCAATACAGACAGTAATCATGCCTGGTAATCATGATGCGGTTAGACTTATGGAACCTCAACTCCCCTTACCTGATAGAGTCATCAAAGATTTTGGAGACAATTTAACATTTACAGCTAATCCTGTTTTACTTAATCTTGCAGGAGTCAAAGTTCTTTGTTATCATGGTAAATCTTTAGATGATTTGGTTAGTCTCCGTGATTTATCCTATGATAATCCAATGGCTATGATGAAAGAATTACTTAATAGGCGGCATTTGGCCCCTATTTATGGGGCAAAAACACCTTTAGCACCTGAAAAACAAGATCATTTGTTGATACGAGATGTCCCCGATATTTTTGTCACCGGTCATGTTCATTCCTGTGGTGTTGAGAGATATAGTGGTGTTTTAATGCTGAATCCTGGTACTTGGCAAGCACAGACTGCGTATCAGAAAATGATGGGTTTCCAACCAGACCCTTGTAGAGCTATAGCAGTCAATCTTCAAACTTTTGACACACAGGTATTAGACTTTAATTTTTGAAAACTTAGGTTATAAATAATCACAGTTCTGTTTAAATTATCTATGAGGAATCAGAATAACGCATTTCATTTAGCAGTGCCTTGCAGAGATTTACAAGAAGCGGTAGATTTTTATGAGAATAAGTTAGGCTGTGAGAATCGTAGAACTTATGATGACAGAGTAACTTTCAATTTCTTTGGAGATCAATTAGTTTGTCATTTGTCCCCTGACAAGATTGATACAGATCCTGAACCATATCCGCGCCATTTTGGAATAACTTTTCATGATGGTTCTGATTTTGATTCATTTGCGTCTCGGTTGAAGAGCAATAATGTTCAACTTCTAAATGAAATATTTACACGTTTTGAAGGGATGCCTGAAAATCACCAAGCATTTTTTCTGAAGGATCCGTCAAATAATATATTAGAATTCAAGTACTATCCTAACAAAGAGATGATGCATTAATTATGTCTAAAATAAGAGTAGTGATTACGGGAGCTGGCGGTGGCGGAGCCAATAATATTATCTCGACAATTAAAGAGAGAGAAAAATATGATTTGATTGGTTTTGATATATCACCTTACAAGATTGCACGGGCGAATGTAGATAGTCGTTTTGTTGTCCCGCCAGCCTCTTCACCTGATTATGAAGAAAAGATTTGCGAGATTATTAATAAAGAAAAGCCAGACCTAATCATTCCTACAAATGATCCTGAAGTTGAAAAGTTATCTGAAATTAGAGATAGTCTTAAAACTGAATTATTCTTTCCAGATCATGCATCTGTAGCACTGTGTTTGAACAAGTGGAAGTTCCACAATTTTGCGATTGAGAATGGTATTCGTGTTGCAGAGACTTATCATGTAAAGAGTCTTGAGGATATAGAACCAATCTTTTCAAAATTCAATTCAGAATTGCTTTGGTGCAGAGCCATTAAAGGTGCAGGATCTAAGGGAGCAACTAAAGTAAAGGATTCTGAACAAGCAAAATGGTGGATTAAGTACTGGAATGAAATGAGAGGAATGCAAATATCCGATTTTACGATATCTGAGTTTTTGCCAGGAAAGGATTTTGCATGCCAAAGTACATGGAAGAACGGTCGTTTGATATTGATGAAGGCAGCTGAGAGGCTTTCATATATTGAAGCAGCTTCTCGTCCAAGTAATATGTCATCATCTCCGGAACTTGCTAAGACAGTGTATGATACAAATCTCTTTGATTTTTGTATTGATGCAATAGAGAAACTTTCAGATGGAAAGGCACATGGTAATTATGATATTGATATCAAAATGAATTCTAAAAATGAGTTATGTGTAACTGAAATAAACATAGGTCGATTTTTTATGATTACAAATCTATTCAATCTTTCCGGTGAACATTCAATGATTGATACTTATCTCAAATTGGCTATTGGTGATGACCCTAATATTTCAAATCCTTTTGACTTTTCTGAAAAATATTTGATTCGTTCATTAGATACGCTGCCAACGGTATTGTCGCCCGAAGAGATAACTAAGCGTCTTGATTCCTAGTTTTTTTTACAAATTTGTAAAGCGACTCTATCCGATATTCACAATATTCCCAATTATGCACCTTTTCAGCTAATCTTCGTCCACGTTTTCCCATTTCAAGGCAAAGAGTCGGGTCAAACATCATCTTCATGAGGACTGCCTTTAGCCGATCCCATTTCCCCCATTCAAAGGTTAGTCCAATTTCCTCTCTTTCTACTAGTTGCCCCATCAAAAGTTCTTTACAAGTTATTATTGGGACGCTTGCAGCCATTGCTTCGAATAGTTTGTTGGGGGCGCTAAGCCGATTATTAATATTCGATGGATCAAGTGCCATTAGTACTGCATCACTCTCAATTGTCTTTAATGCAACATTATCGGGATGTATAGGTCCCATGTAATTTACATTTTTTGACTTCTCCTGCAGCCTTCTTATTGTAGGAACCAGAGTTCCAAAACCCCCAATATCAAGTTGGATTCCCTTCATTTTACTCACAGTCATTATGGTTTCTAGTATTCCTCTTGAGGGGTGTCTTTCTAGAACGCCGATATACAAAAGTCTAAAAGTTTTGTTTTTTTCTTTATTTTCTATTCTTCTTAAGGGATAATTATCTAATCTTTTAATATTTCCGATTCGTGTTAATTTTGTGTTAAGAAAATCTCGTTGAGGCAGAGCCATTACTTTGAATGCTTCTTCTTCAGTCGCAGCAAATGGAGCTTTTCCACCTTGTTCTAACATCCCATCAAGTCTTGCATAGTTTGCAGGACCTGCAGATATAATTCCATCACAATGACTCAATAATCTGGCTTCTAATTTATGAAGAAGTTTTGCTACAATACTAGATACTGCACCTTTAACGAGTCCGGGATAATTTTCATGACAATCATATATTAGTGGCAATTCGGCTAGTTTAGAAGTGAAAACTCCCCCCATGAGAGTGTCTAAATCATGATAATGCAATACTATATCTTTTTCTATTTTCTGAAAAGCAAGTATTTGCCATGTACTCCAAGATAAGAATGCAGGTAGTTTTCTTGCAAAGAGTGCTGCATCGTTAAGGGCGCATTCCTCTTGGTATCTCCATATTGTCCCCCATTCAGTTGTAGTAGTTGTTTCATTCTTTCCAGTTCGGTCCCATGCTAACAAAATAACGCGGTGTCCTTGTTTAGACAAACTTCTAGCAGTATCAGCAACTACAGGTTCAGCAAAACCGCCTGTCGTAAGGCGCGATCTGACCATAATTACTAAGGACATGTATCTTAAGGAAACTGCATATAAATACAATCTACGTTCATCACAGTAGTTTTAAACCATACTTGGGTGAGCACCATCCAGTGCCGCTGTAGCTCAGTTGGTCAGAGCATCCGGCTGTTAACCGGACGGTCATCGGTTCGAATCCGATCAGCGGCGCCACTGGGGCCCGTAGCTTAGTCTGGTGGAGCTCCCGGCTCATAACCGGGCGGTCGTCGGTTCAAATCCGGCCGGGCCCACCATTTAGCACATTGAATCGTCGATTAATTTCTGATTTTGTAACGTCCATAATACTTTCGGTTCCAAATCCTTCTACAGTAATTGATGCTACAGCAGCACCATAATTCATTGCATCAGTTAGATTTTCTATATTCACGCTATCTAAATTTGCTAAATACCCCATAGCGGCTCCTGCAAAACTATCTCCAGCCCCCGTTGGGTCTACGATATTATCAACTTGGAATGCAAGTATTTTCTTTGTAAAGTTCTTTGAATACAGAGAGGCCCCTTTCTCACCTTTTTTTATTACTACATATTTAGGTCCTTTGTTAAGTAATATTAGTGCGGCTTCTTCTAAATCCTGTGTTTCAGAGTATTGCTGTGCTTCAGCATCATTAATGAATAAAATATCTACTTGCGAAACAACACTTTCCAATTTTTCTTTAGCAATATCTATCCATAGGTTCATTGTATCCATTGCAATCAGCTTTGCTTCTACTTGTTCTAAAATTCTTAATTGGATAGCAGGATCGTTATTACATAGTAGCAAAAATTCAGTTTTTCTTTGTTCACTATTTATCTCCCAATCATAATAGTCATTAATTCTGAAATCGGTTTCATGCGTGATAGCTTGCAACATATCTCCCTTGTATTCTCCAGACCAGTGAAATGTTGGATAATCCAGTTTTTTGATAGATTGTGTATTAATTCCTCTTTTTTTTATTTTTTCTAGAATCTTTTCTGGAAAGTCATTTCCAATGACTGCAACCAAAGTTGTATTTGTAAAAATGCTTGCGGAAATACTTGAATAAATTCCAGCCCCTCCTACAATTCCTTTTTGACTTTTCTTTGGGGTTTTGAGATCGTCTAGGGCTAAAACACCAGCTACCAGTAACTTTGTTACCACGTTTGACCTCAAGAGGGCTGGCTTTAAATCCCAACCACTGTGCGCAAACTATGGCGACCTCCCGCAAGATAGCTCTGCTTTTTGGTGCAGAGAATATTAACGCGATAATTGGTTGGATAGCGTTATTATTTGTTGCAAGAAAGATGGGTGCCGAAGCATTAGGTGAATTTAGCTATGCTATGAGCTTAGTAGGTGGCTTTACATTTTTAGCATTTTTTGGATTTCGCATGGCCCATATTAAGAGAATTAGTGAGGGACTTGATTTAGGAAAATGTATTGGTACTTTTCTTTCGATAAGATTGTTTTTGATATCGTTTATGCTTTTTGTATTTGCCTCATTTTATTGGATTTGGACCGTGTTTCTGGAAAAAGAGTTTTATGATATCAAAACTCCACATTTGTTATTATTTGTTCTTTTTTATTACATTATTTTTCTGGCAATTGGCGTAGTTAGAGCTACTTTCAGTGGTCTTGAACAAAGTGCCAGAGTGGCTATACCAAATATGGTTGGAACCACGGCTCGTTCTCTTCTTTTCATATGTACTGCATTTCTAGGTTGGGGTGTTATCTGGTTAGCTGCATCTGAGTTAATTGGCATTCTAATTATTTCGATTATATCTTTATGGTATTTCCGTGATTATCCTATTTCTAAACCAGATAAAGAAACATTTAATTCTTATAAATTATTCGCATTTCCAGTTGCCGCCGCTTCTATTTTTGGAGTTCTGAAACAATATATTGATAAAATTTTCATAGGTATTTTCTGGGCCGCTACAGATGTCGGACTTTATTTCGGAGTTCAACGAATTGCGATTTTCATAGGCACTATGGCTTTAGCAATTGAAGAAATGTTGCTGCCTTCCGTTTCTAAATTACATTCGAAAAGCGAGAATAAAGAAATTAAATCTCTGATTTATGATACAGAGAGATATGTGGCTATGGTTTGTATTCCTATTGTAGCTATGACGGTTGTTTGGTCTAGTGAGATTATAGAAGTTTTCATTAGTCGTGAATTTCTACCAGCAACTCGCATTCTTCAGTTATTGGCCTTGGCAGCTCTAATTCGAGTTGTGAATCGACCATGGTCTATAGCATTACGTGGTTCTGATAGGCCAGATTTAACTTCAATGATTAACATTTTTTCATCGGTTATTAATATTATGTTAATGATCATTTTAGTTCCCAAAGAGATTCCACATTTAGGACTTAGTAATCTACCGGGATTAGGTGGGGAGGGTGCGGCTTTGGCTCTTTTAATTTCCGAACTAATACTTTCTATTTCTCTTAGGATAATGTGTTATTCATATTTAGAATTAAAGCCACAAATGCATTTTTTTGTACAAATTTTCTTTGCAATTATTGTGGGATTGGGAATGTGGCAAATACAAATGGCCGTCAGTGTTGACCGTTGGTATGAATTATTCTTATTCTCTGCATTAGGTGGTTTTCTCTATGTTTTTGTTCTAGCAGCCGTAGGTGCTTTTACAATGAAAGATTTCCAATTCTTTTGGAATACAATGAATCCTAAAGCTATGACTAGTTATGTTGGGGATGAGCTTAAGAGAAAATAATGTTTTTTACAATAGGCTTAGTAATCATATTTGTATTAGTAGTAATTTCGATTTTTGCTTATCAAAAAATTTACAATCCTGGAAGACTTTGTAATATTTGCTATCGGGTGGTACCTCAATTATCACCTAAATGTCCTTTTTGTGATTCAGAACTGGAGTGGGGTGACTAATCTCTTTCTAGTGAATCTGCTATTATCTTAAGCGCGATTCCCGTCACAAACCCAGCAATAAGCCCCGTTACTATTCTTTTGATATTTGTGGATTCATATTCTGTGAAAAGTTGGATAGTACCATCAAGACCTATTGGAACTAATGAAAGAATAACTAAGGGTAAAGTTAGTTCTACTTTTCTTCCTAGTGCAAATATGAAGCCTAGAGCTAATCCTACAAATATTCCAACATCTCTTGCACAGAAAGGCATTTGGTTTCCATTGTATTCATAGGATCTATCTGAGCGTTGGTGGCAATTTAAATCACCTAAATAATAGACCATTTTGTTTATAGGATTCATCTCTTGAATTATTTCTTTATTATCGTATATCCCTACTCGTCCACTTAAATCACCAGTTTTCCCCTCATCTAGCATTAAGGGTGAAGTCAAAATTAATAAAGCCCAAAAACAGGTTATGGTTAGTAAAATTTTATTCCATCTACCTATATCACTTAAATGTGTTTTGAATTCCCAAGAAGACATTCATCTTTTCCTTTCAAAACTTTCACGATCTACTAGTAGTAATGAAAGAGCTATAACTGAGAGGATACTGCCAATCAGAAATCCGTAGCTTATGATTCCGAATAAGCATCCTGCTATTGCTGTTTTAAAATTCTGTTGAAGAAGTGCAGCTGAACTCCCCATAAGCGTAATCATTGCTGAAATCATGAAAATAGGGGCCAGAGCATAGTTTGGCGGCCATGGTTCTGCAATATCTTTTCTGTAATCATATTTCAGTGTGTTTCCTTCTAATAGTTCGATATTAAGTATATTCGTACCTTCAGAGCGTATATTAATCCAAACAATTACATCACCATACCCTTCCATTGTGAAAGTAATTTGAACTTCATCTCCTACTAAGTCATATAGGTAATATTTCCCTTGTGGGTTGCTGTATGCTTTCTTATTATTGGCCTCTATCTTTGCTCCTTCTATAGCTTCACCATCAGTATTTATGATAGTTCCATGAACTGATGATAATCCTTCACTGTTCCATTGATTGTCTTGGTTATTCCATTTTATTCCATAAGCAATTCCAGAGAGTATACCTAAAACAAAGACTATGGATAATAGAATACCGGCCCATTGCGCCGGTGTTTTTGGTTTTTCATTTAAATTACTTAGATTATCCCAACGATATGCATCTTTGAGATTGGTAAAAACAAATGACATCTGAGTTTTTTTCTTGAATTTAGAACTGGTTGGATCACTTACCTTTTCACCTCTTGTTTTGGTAGCAGTCCATTTCTTTATTTCCTTTCTTAACCATTGGTTTGCTTCAGGTGTAAATTTGTAATTCTTTCTAATATAAGCAACAGTTTGTTTTTCTATTTGAGTATAATCGTCATAATCTCTTATTTTGCTAAATAATAATTTGCTTCCTTCAATAGTTATTTCTTCTACTTTTTCGGTTAATTCCGTAGCTACTTTCAATAATTCGCTATCGTATTTTTTACCATCAATAATCGTGAAAACGTCTTCTTCCTTACTTCCAGGTATTAATGTTTCTTTTATGTTTGATCCTATCTTACTTGTAAAGTCCGTAATGCTTTGAGTAATATTGCTAACAAAATTTATCTTTTTGACGGTGAAAGAAGCATCACACATAGAGCAGATTACATTTTGTCCTTCTTTCTTTGCGGTATTGAAAACGTTGTAGCAAGTTGTACAGCGTACTTTACCGTCACTCATTGAACTATACCCCCCGTCGGTTAAATAAGCATGATGATTGGGCCATTATGGAATGGTGGATGGCAGTCCTTTTAGGCATCCTACAGGGCATAACAGAATGGCTTCCGATAAGTAGTAGCGGCCACTTGGCAATTTTCCAGTTTTATTTTGTTGAAGAAGAACCACCAATTTTATTTGATATAATTTTGCATTTGGGCTCTCTATTAGTTATTCTATACGTAATGCGTGACGAAGTTAGACAAATGTTGGTGACTTTTCCTAAATTCCTTGCTAATTATCAGAATTTCGGTAATCTTAAGGGTGATGAGAGATTAATTGGAATGATTATTATGGCTTCTATTCCAACAGCGATAATTGGTTTTACTTTTGATAGTACCATTATTGGTGATTTTTACACTGAAATGCATTTGGTTGGTGGTTGTTTAGTATTTACAGGCCTCATAGTCTGGTTCAGCAAGGATTATGATGGAAAGAAACAGATAGATAATTTCCCTATAAAGAATGCATTATTGGTTGGTTTTTTCCAAGGTTTAGCTATTTTGCCAGGTGTCTCACGTTCCGGGTCTACCATTGCAATATCTAAGATAATGGGGATGAATCCAGTACGAGCTGCTCGTTTCTCTTTTTTACTGTTTATCCCTGCGATTGTGGGTGCAACTCTTCTTAAGATAGGAGACATTGACGAAACAGTCTCTGAAGTCGGTATTTTGCCTCTTATTTTAGGTTTCCTTACTTCCGCGATTGTTAGTTATTTTTCAATTAACCTTCTTCTAGAATTAATAAAAAAACAACGATTTCACTATTTCACACCTTATTGTTTAATTCTAGGTATTTACTTGATATCTAGTAGTTTATTCTAGTTTATCACTCTCAATAACAATATTGTAGTTACCAGAGTATAGTATGGAACCAATACCATCAAGTCCAGAGCCTGAAATCTTAATAGTCCATGTCCCATAAATTACAGGCATTATTATGGTTCTATCTTTTACTTTATTGTCCCAGGTGACCATAGTGTAACCATCGCCATGTATTGTCCCCTCAGGGTCAGTTATTGTCAAATCATATGTTCCTGAAGGGCCATTACCAGGATCTGTATTTCCTCCAAGTTCATATTCGATGTTAAATATCGCCATAACAAATGTGGAATCCCATACACTTTCTATAACAAAACTATGAGTATATTCTTTCCAAGAAAGATTCTGTGCCGTTTCTTGGAAGCAACCAATTACATTACAATCTATCATATCTTCGATTGCATTGATATATTCACCTTCCTCCTGATTAGGGTCCGGTGCAAAATCCCCTTCGCCATTCCAAACTTGGAATATTCCATATGTTTTTTGTTCTTCTGGAACAATTCTATCGACTAATCCATTCATTGCAGGAATATCAATACAGCCCACAGTGAGGAACAATGCGACAATCAAGAAGGCCCTTTTCACGAATTTGGATTTAGGGGGAGTAAATAAAATATTTTGCTGAAAAGACCTAAACACCCCTCTCTTTCAGCAATTGTGTCTGATTTGAGACAGAAGTTAGCAGAATTGGCAATGTCTGAGGCTGCTCAATATGGTGAAGCCAAGAGCAAGAGTGTGATTGGTAAAGTGATGGGAAAATATCCCGAGCTGCGTTCATCGGCTAAAGAGATAATGCAAATTATTGATACAGTCATTGATGAAGTAAATTCTATGAGTGCTGATGAACTACAACCTTACCTTCCGGTAAAGAAGGCAAAAGCTGAAAAGGAAGTTATCAGAGAATTACCTCCACTTGATAATACAGATTTAGTAGTTTTACGCTTTGCACCAGGCCCTAGTGGCCCCTTACATTTAGGGCACACAAGAGCACTCGCTCTGAACAATTATTACAAAAATCGTTATGGAGGAAAATTAATACTGCGTTTGGAGGATACTAATCCTAATGCTATAGACCCAGAGGCATATAGTATGATTAAATCTGATTTGGAATGGTTAGGTATTAGTGCAGATGAGGTTGTAGTTCAATCAGATAGAATTCAGTTATATTATGATGAAATTCGCAAGATTATAGGAAAGGGTGGCGCGTACGTTACTAATTCAGATGCTGAAGAGTGGAGAGAGTTGAAGAGACAAAGTAAAGCGCATCCAGACAGGGAACGTCCCTCTGAAGTCCAGCTTTCAGAGTTTGAGGCCTTGCTATCTGATGGTGAGGGGATTGTAGTGATTAAAACGGACTTAGATGACCCGAATCCTGCACTTCGGGACTTTGTAGCTTTTAGGATAGTTGAGTCAGAACATCCTAAGCAATCTACAAAATATCGTCTTTGGCCGTTATACAATTATGCAGTAGCAATCGATGATCATCACCTAGGAATAACGCATGTCTTGAGAGGTAAAGATCATCTGAATAATACACTGAAGCAAAACTGGATTTATAAATATCTAGAATGGGATGAACCTGAGTATATTCATTATGGATTAGTATCTATACCTAATACCAATCTTAAAACTAGTAAAATAAGAGAATCAATCCAGAATAAGGAATTTAGTGGGTGGGATGATTGTAGACTAGCGACCCTCAAAGGCTTAGCAAGAAGAGGATATAGACCTGAAACATTTTTGAAATACTGGGAAAATTCTGGTTTGAAAGAAGTAGATATCAAGTTTTCATGGCAAAATTTCAATGCAATGAATAAAGATTTTATTGATTCAGACAGTCGAAGATTATTTTTCGTTGCCAATCCTGTAGAATTTATAATAGAAGCAGATGAAGCATTGACCAAGGATGCGCCTTGGCACCCAGATAAACCTGAATGGGGTCAGCGAGAAGAGGCAATTTCCTCAGGCTCTACAATTTATCTTCAAAAAGAAGATGTCAATTCATTCAAAGAAGGTCAAGATATACGGCTCAAGAATTTATGTAATGTAACTGTAAAAGGCAATAAGTTAATCTTTGCAGGAATGAAACCCCAAAAGGGCAGTCAAATACTGCAGTGGTGCAGTTCTAACACTTCTATAGATTTAGTTTATCCAGACGGGAACGTTGTCAAGGGAATTGTTGAAGATAATATTTCTGAATTAGATGGTGCAACCGTTCAATTTGAACGAGTAGGATTCGTGAGGTTAGAAGGTAAGAAAGCATTTTTCTTACACCGCTAATAGCCAATTATGTCAGGACATCACCATCATGATAGAGACGATGAGAAATCGGAAAGTAAAACTCGATTAGTAGTGATTATAACTTTGATAATGATGGTAGCTGAAGTATCTTATGGTTATTTTACTAATTCAATGGCACTTCTAGCAGATGGGTGGCATATGGGCACTCATGCTGCAGCTCTTGGGATAACACTTTATGCGTATTATTATGTTCGTAAGGAAGCTAAAGTTAAAGATAAAAGGGACAAAGTAATGGCATTAGGGGGTTTTGCTTCAGCTATTGTATTGGGAATAGTTGCTATGTATATTGGTGTGGAATCTATAGGTCGAATTACAGACCCGAAAGTAATTCGATTTGAAGAAGCACTCATTGTAGCTACAGTAGGTTTAGTAGTTAATTTAGTATGTGCAAAGATACTTGGAATTGACAATCACCATCATGACCATAAAGAGAAAAAAGCGGACCTAAAAACGACTGAAAAAGGTAAATGGACAGATAAAATATTGACCAATCCTGAGGATATTGAGGATTTGAATAGACGTGGTGCTTATCTTCATGTTCTAGCCGATGCTCTAGTATCGGTTTTAGTTATTCTGGCTTTACTAATTGGCATGAAATTCTCTAATTTGGTTATTTTAGATCCAATAATTGGAATTGTTGCCGGTTTAGTCATTGCACGCTGGTCAATTGGTTTACTGATTGAAAGTCGAAATCAGATTTTGGAGTTGGATGGCTGAAGAGATTACTGGTTAAAAATATTATATGAGCGAAGAACAAAGAAAAAAGCCCAAGCTTTCAGTTCTCTTTAGTGTTGATAACTTCATTAAACCTTTCAAACAAACTTTCATGGATAATTTTGAATTACATTGGAATAAGATACCATATACGCCACCACCCACAAGTTTATTGGGCTACGTTTTTTTCCCGTACAAATTATTATTAAAGAAAATAAAAACCTTAATATCTTTAACTAAGTGTGACATAGTTTTCATTGAATTTGCAGATGAGACACTTGCTTTATCGTCAAAATGGAAAGGCCAAAAGAAATTAGTTACTAGGTTACATAGATATGAATTATTTAATCTTCCTAAAGCCAATTGGAATTCAGTAGATATGGTGGTTGTTGTTAACGATTGGATGGCTAAGAATTTAGAGGAAAAATTGCCACAGATGCGCGGTAAGATAGTCACAATCCACAATTTTATTGATTTTGATTATTGGAGGCCTCGAGAAAACAGAACTAAATCAAATCAAATTTCAATTGTAGGCAATATAAAACCTAGAAAGGGACACGATAAGGCCATAGTAGCATTTTCTAAAATTTTAAGAGAGAAAAGGGAGTTAACTCTCAACATTATTGGTAGAAGTAAAGATGTTCGGTATTACAAAGAATTAGAGAAAATCGTAAAGGATCTAAAAATTCAGAATAAAGTGATATTTAGAGGTTTTTCAACAGACTTACGAAGAGATTTACAAGAATCAGACATTATTTTATCATTTTCACAACATGAGTCTACACATCTGACTCTTTTTGAGGGACTGGCATGCGGTGCTTGGCCTTTGAGTATAAATTGGCCAGGGATTGAAGAATTTCTTCCTTTGGAGAATATATTTAGTGATGATTCCAATTTTTTAGAAAAGGTTCAATCTTTTTATTCTCTTGACGATAATGAACGAACTGAAAAAATTAAAAGTTTATCAAAGAAAACTTTGGTAAAATTTTCGGAACCTGATCCTAGAGAACAGCTATCTAACTTATTATTAGAGGTTTTTCATAAAGAGTGAAAATGGCAAGTCCTATCCTAATTCATAAAATATATAATCGTCTCAAATTATTTCAAAGGCCATTCCATAGTCATTATGCCGTAATTAATGGTACTTCAAATCTAAGTTGCGTGCCTTTCTTCATTATCGGTTCAGGCCGTTCTGGAAATACATTGCTGAGATCTATTTTGTCAGGTAGTTCAGATATTTCTATACCTCCTGAATCGTATCGACTTCCTTTTGCAATTAAGAGATTCCACATTTTTAGCAATAGAGATTGGAAATATGTCGTATCTGAGGTTCTTAGTGAATTTGAAAATTGTAAGGAGTTTTACACTTGGGATATTAGTCTTGAAGATGTTTACAACCGTTTAGAAAATATTGATGAGTCTAAGAGAACACTTTCAAATATTTTTGATGAGCTATTTTGCACTTATGCCGAGAAACATTCACTAGGTTTTAAGATATGGGGCGATAAAACTCCAATGAATACATTGTATCTAAATTGGATTGGTGATGTTTTTCCACAATCTAAGTTTATTCATATCATTCGAGATGGACGTGACGTAGCCAGTTCTTATCTTAAAATGGAAAGATATAGCACTATTTTAGAAGCGGCAAATCGATGGACTAACAGTATTGAATTGGCCCAAGCCTTCGGTTCAAAGATTAAAGATAATTACATGGAAATTCGTTATGAAGATTTAGTCACTAATCCTGATAAATCAATAAAGGAGGTGTGTGCTTTCCTTGACATAAATTACAATTCAGATATGTTGGATCATACTTCTCAGGTAGAAAAATTAGGAGATACAGACAAATCCCATCATGCGAATTTATCAAAACCAATAAGTTCTGAGTCAATAGGTAAGTGGAAGCATAATCTTTCAGAAAGTGATCAGGAAAGTATTACTCGGTTATTACAAAATCCATTACACCGTCTTGGATATGTTGATTAATACGGGCCTATCTGACAAATTGTGAATCCAAATCTATTTGTAGCTGGAGTTCCTAAGGCAGGAACAACCTCCCTTTTCCATTATTTAGCCTTACATCCCGATGTTTTTCCTTCTAGTCGTAAAGAACCCGGATATTTCCATCCATTCAAAATTAAAGAGCTGGATAAGAATCTTGAAGCATATAAGAAATTTTTTACAGGGCATTCTGGACAACGATATGTAATTGAAGCTACACCAGGGTACTTCTATGGAGGGAACGAAAGTGCAGATGCAATCAATAATTTTTCTCCTGAATCAAAGATAATAATTGTCTTACGTAATCCAGTTGAAAGATTATTTTCGTTTTACAAATATAAGAAAAGTTTAGGGCATATAAGTGGTAAACTAAATTTTGGAAGTTATGTTGACGAGTGTAAAAATACTCCTGATAATCAGTCAATACAGAAAGACAATTATGATTTTTGGGCAATGGTTGGTGGCAATTATGCGTCCCTTTTGTCAGAATGGTACTATGTTTTTGACAATCGCTTGAAAGTATGCTTTTTTGATGATATGGTGAAAGATGAACCTAAATTTATTGGAGAAATATGCAAATGGTTGGATTTAGATAAAAGCAAAATTGATGATAGCCAAACTAAAGTACAGAACAGGTCGATGATATACAGAAGCCAAGTCCTTCAGAGGGTCGCAACATCTTTTGACCGTATGTTATCTGGTGTTTGGTACTATCTTCCTTGGTTGAAATGGCCATTTAGTGGAATATACAACCTCCTCAACGCTAAACCCCATACAGAGATAATATCGGATTCATTAAGGGCTGAGTTGAACCAATATTATCAGGATGACATGCATAAAACTCGAGATATTCTTAAGGGAAGACAAATAGAGAACTTGCCAGACTGGTTGACTAAGTAATGAGCAATTACGATGTATTCAATGGAGACGCAGACGGTATTTTTGCTTGGCATCAATTACGTTTAGCACATCCTCGAGATGCAACTATTGTAACTGGAGTAAAGCGAGATGTGAATCTTGCTAGCAAAGTTAATGCCGAAGAAGGTGATTTAGTTACGATTATGGACGTTTCACATGCTAAGAATAGAAAGGATGTCAAGAGGCTCCTTGAATCTGGTGCAATTATAGAATATTTTGACCATCATGATCCAAATGAGTTGATAGCTCATCCTAACATAACATATCACATCAATACTGAACCCAATATTTCGACAGGACTGATAGTTAATTCGCATGTAAAAGGAAAGAATTGTCTTTGGTCAATTGCGACTGCATTTGGAGATAATCATATGGAATTAGCGACGAATATGGCTAAATCAGAAGGATTAGATGATGAGCAAATTCTTTTGTTGAAACAAATTGGTTTGACAGTTAATTACAATAGTTATGGCCAAACATTGGAGGATTTATTTTATTCACCAGAAGAAATAGCTGAAGCTGTTAAAGCATGTGGTTCGGATATATTCCGTTTTACAGAACAAAGTGACATCTTTTCGACTTTGCTTAAAAATTTTAGTAATGATATGAGTTCAGCTGTATGCCAAGAACCGTATTCGATCAGTGATAATGGAGTAATTTATAAACTTCCAAATGAATCTTGGACTCATCGAGTTATGGGTTCTTTTAGTAATCATTTAGTTTCTACTAACAAAGATTTGGCTTGCGCTATCGCAGTCTTAAATTCCGATGAAACTTATCGGATTTCAGTTCGTTCTTCTCTTAACAATCCTCATGGTGCAGGAGATTTGTGTAAGAAATTTGGTGGTGGAGGCCGTGAGAAAGCGGCGGGCATCAATAACCTGCCAGATTCAGAGTTGGAAGAATTCAAAGAAGAGTTTGAAGAAGCGTTTTGATTCTGGTCCAGATTTACCTGGATATTGCAGTAAGGCTAGAATAGGTGCAGTGTGTACGGCATCTTTTGCAAATTCTGCATTATGCTTCTCAATCAAATATTCTCTATATTCTTGTAGTTCAGCGTCCACTTACGAGTAATATTTCATTTCAATATCATTTACTCACAAGGGTGGTCGCCAGTAGACTGGCGACCTTTGCCCCAAACTTAACGGGCACCATCATTATTTCAGGGCCCTGACCC